>NZ_JAAHGK010000191.1:0-7862 GCF_010672505.1 Okeania sp. SIO2B9
TCCACAACATTTGTGACCCCTTAGCTAGTCTATGTTCTCCAAGGGCGACTGTACCGACGAATATTACTTCTGTGATTACTTCACCACTACTAGGTTTTTTCCCCTTAAACCCGGATAATGGTAAGAGTAAGTCGTAACCCTGAGCTTTTGCTAATGTAAACGCGCTATCTTCCGGATCTAATATTTTTGGCAAGCCTCCCTTAACAGTTACCACAGTTCCCTTCCAACAATATTGGTTAGGAATGCCAACCCTAATTTGTATCGGCTTTTTCTCAGTTGCCCAACTATCGTCAACACCTTCAGTCAACTCCTGTGCTAATTCAGCAGAAATCTTGCCATGACTATCGCCAGGATAATTAGCTAGTGTTTCCTCTGGCAAAGTCGGAATGATAATATCCCTATCCTTTTCCTCATCAATAATTACTATTCTCATCTTGCGAGAAATTAATTTCTTACACTCTGTAAGTAGGATTGAACCATAGTTAATTCTGTTCATCGCTGCATCGCCAAAGTACAGCTTACCTAGCTCTGCGTCGGTAAAGACAAAATGGCCATGAGTCCTGGAACTGCCTGCTAAGTCTAACTTCAACTTAATAGAACCTGACTCTGAAGGTAACTCAATTCCTCCCCTCATCATGGTAGAATACTTGCCAATAAAACTTATGCTAGGAGATTTGTTTGCTGGAATTGCTCCTATTGCACAGTTTACATTGGGGTGCATTGCGCCTAGTAAATTCCTACGGTAAATAATTGAGTCAATTTCATCTTTTTCATTAGTCCTCCAACCTCCCAAACCAAAATCATAAATCGGCATATTTGTCTGATATATGTCAAATCCGCTCAAACCAAATCTTTTAGTTCGAGACTCTAGAGGTTTTTTTGCCATAGCTCAAATTTTCTCTAAAATACTGTTGACACATTCTATTTTCTTAGTGTATGATTAAATCGTCAACGAAAAGGTAAAACCTCTGCGGAGGAAAGCAAATATGCCCAGTATCAAAGAAAAGTTTCAAGAAGCTGGAGCTAAGTTCGGGTTGAGTGTTACTCAGATTGGAGCAGTTTTTGAAGAAGCGACAAACCTCATTGTCGAAGGGATGAAATCGCTGGAAACTCAAGAATGGCCTGGTTTGGGTGCGCTAGTCACCGAACACAAGCCAGAAACAGAAAGGAAAATTGGCGGACTGCCAAGAAAGATTCCTGAAAAAATCGAAGCGAGGTTCCGAATTGACAACAAGATTAAAAAAGTGTTAGTAGATCGAGTTTCTGAACTTCCAGAAAGTGCCAAACTTGGAGGGGCAAAGCCTTCTCCATCTACTGCTACACCTCCAGTTCCAGTACCTACAGTGGAAAGCAAAATTTGGTATTTTGCAATTGACGGAACCAGCTACGGCCCGATGACGATAAAGCAACTTGTTGCTAGTCCTACTTTTGACATAGACAAAGCTCAAGTTTTTAATGAAGAGTGGGGAACTAAGTCGTGGCAACGTGCCTGTGATGTAGCAGCCGTTATGAAGGAGTTTGAAAAGCAGAAAGAGGAAAAGCTTCCACCTATTCCTATGAACTAGCAGCTTTATCAGTTATCAGTTATCAGTTATCAGTTTTTCTGCAAGGATCTAAATTATTCTAACTTCAGAAAAAATTGTGTACGTCGCCAATCCGACGGCTCCGCTATCTGACTTCTGACTTCATATAAATGCCTGAACAAGAAATAATAGAGAGGTTTCCAGTTGTTCGTAAAACTCAGAAGGAGAAGGAACAGCTCTGGAAACAATTACAGGAGGTCATCGCCCAACGCTTGGCAGAACGTGACACTCCAGATGAACCCATAGATATTGATTTCTAACACCAATTTAAAAAAAGAATGTTACGAATAATAAGGGTGATAAAAATAATTTACAGGAGATGTCTCTTTGACGAATAAGATAAGTTATGAACTAAAAAATGGTATCGAAGCTATTCCCATACGACTCCTGAGTCCTAAAAAATCCCCTAGCTATTTGTAGCAAACATTTATTAAATTGGTATAACACCACAAATATATAAGAGGTAAATTGTTATGCCATTATCAGCAGCAACTCTAACCGCAGTCTCCGGACATTTTGGAAGTGATTTCTCTTCCTTACCATCAGCATCATTCTTAGCTGGTTTAGGTCTATCTGGCACTGAGCAAGCACACAAATTATTTGTTCGTCTGTGCCAGTTTTTAATCCTAGAAGCTGAGAACCAAGACTACGCAGCAGTAGACGCTCGTAACCCTCGTGCAGTTTCTCTTGACAACGACGGTCTAATGGGTGAAATCAGTGTTAGGTTGTATGTTCAAGACGTTGATTTGAACCAAGTTGTTACTGGTGCTGACCTGAGCAATGCCAATGGTTTGTTTGGTTTAACTTCCTACGACTTAACTGGAAATACTAACTCCCTAATTGCTGGTACAGCTTTAGCTACTAACTACACTGTTCCGTTAGGGCAGGTACTTTTAGATTGGGCGCGTGTTCTGAACAGCTATGATTCTGACCCTGCTGTAGACAGCTATAGTCAAAAGGTGCGTATTAGTACTGCTGAAAGTTCTGACGGTCCACGGACAAGCATTCGGATTGAGTTTCCTGTTACTGGTCAGCTAGTTTTCCAAGCTGAAGACTTAGTAGATTTTTAATAGCACAATTACCAAATAATTAATAATTAATAATTAAGGTTTCAAGCCTCTCCTTTTAAGGAGAAAAAGCGGTCGTTTGCGGAGCATTTCGTAGGATGGGATGGCGAGGTTTTCCGCTCTTGCAGAGCCGCTCCGAAGTACGCCATATCCAATCGACCAAGAGAAGAAAAATTTTTCTTTTTAGTCAATCTCCTTCTTAAAAATAAGGGGTAATTGTCAATTGTTAATTATTGAAAGTCCTGGCGGTTCTGCTGCCAGGGGTTATTTTTTCATATTGATAATGGATATGAATAATGGATAATTATTTTTGTTTTCGGCTGTCGCCGACATGGAAAGCGGAGCATTCCCTAGGAAAGCTTTGCAGAACGCAAACATAATTATCAATTATCCATTGGTAAGTACCTTTGGTGTGAAAACATATTCCCTATTCCCTGTTGCCTGTTGCCTATAAAAAACTATGCCTGCAACTACTCAAGAAGTTCTCAACGCTTTGGCTAGCTCCTCAATGCCATCTAGCAGTATTGCCAACAGCTTTAATATTACTGGTTATGAGAATAATATGTTTCTCAAAGACTGGTGTATGTTAATCAATGGCTTGTTTTTAATTAATCGCGAGTTTTATAGAAACTACGAACTTGCCTATAACGAGCCTAGACCAGCACCTTATAATTTTAGTTCTCCTACATCCAATTCGGCAATTTACACGGCTAGAATTGACTTGTACATGGACGATTTCAACACAATAACCAACAGTCAGAGAGACAGTTTTCAACCCTTTAATGGAGTCACTGCACAAGCTTTGGATATGAATAGTTATACAAGCTTGTTTGGTTCCAACTTTGCTCAATGTCCGTGGTTGGTAATTAATTTTGACACAATTGCTCCAATGCAGTTCGCTTTAGACACTGCAAAAATTATGCAAGAGCTAGGTGAGCCAGTAACTGTCACTCTTTCAAATAGAAGCTCTGTAATGCTGGCTGCCATTAGAGCAGAAGTGAAGGTAGGGACTCCCCAAGTTCCTCAGTACGAAGATATTTTAGTGGCCTAGGAGGTTAGCTATGGGAATCTATCAATATGAAGCTAGAACTGTTAGTGTAGTACCAAAGCTACAGTCACTTGATACGAGGTCTAAGTCTCTTTTTAACTCAATAGATTTTTCGTCACACAATACTGAAAGGTTTGTCAAGTCACTCATAAACTTTTGTTCAGCGGCCGTAATAGCTAGTACAGTTCCTACAAGTGAACCTGATGTAGCTAATTTTGAATCTGTAGAGTACAGCTATAACGTAGGCCGTAAAGCAGGGGCAGATTTGACTGTAAAGTTCTACATAGACCCCTATGATACATCTTTAGTATTGGGTAAAGAAATGAATGGTCGGCTGGCTATTGCCGACAATGTGTTTACTTTGCCAGAAGTAACTGCCTATATGACAGATATTGGCTACTTAGCAGTTGACTTTACTGGGAGTGGTACTAACCCATTACAGTTTATTTATGATTGCTGTAGGGTGTTGCACGAAAGGGCAACTTCTGATAGCACAAGTTACCCAAATAACGACCCTCAATTCTCGATCAATATTTCCAAGAGAAGGAACGGAGTTTTGTGTGATATCAACTTTAATTACATTCCTTTGAACGCGCCAAACTTACCTTTTTATAGTAAAATTGCTGACAATTACTCATAAAGATAATGAGCTTACTTAACGACGATGCAACCGTAGCAAAAGTAGTCCAATACTTTCAGGATAATACCGTTAACGCTACATCTCGTGATTATTGGACTGGGATAGATATGTCTGTTCATAACGACCAGCCATTTTTTAAAGTTTGGGTAGCATTTTGTTCTATCAGCAAAATGATAAATGATTATTACTATTACAGTTCAGAAAACCCTAGCTATCCTAGACGAACTCCTATTAGATTTGGCTTGAAAGCTGCTAATTTAGTTGAAATGACTGTTGGTTTTCAAGTTGAACCCAATAATCCCAATGAAGTTAGTGGTAGCAATGAAAATGGCTACCTAATGTCAAACATGGGTTCTCAATATTACTCTTCTAGTAATAGGAATTACTACACAGATACACCTTATTTTAACAGCTCAAACCCTAGAGCAAATCAACCATTACAGTTAATTTGGGATTCTGCTAGGGTGCTGAATACTTTAGCTAAAGCAGGAGCAGCAAATAAAGAATTACCTAATAATGGAGGTTTAGGAGTCAGAATTTTAGAGGGAAGCGAGAAGCTCAATGTAACTATTAGATGCGATGTGCCTATGTTGACTCCCTTGATGCCTTTATGGGCAGACTTCAATAATTGATAATTGATAATGGATAATTGATAATTACCTCTCCCTAAAAGAGAGAGGATTGACATTTAAGGAAAAAATTTATTCTCTTCCCCTTGAAAGGGGAGGCTTTAAACCTGAATAATCTAATTATTTAATTGTTTAATTATTAATTATTTCGGTAAATAATTAATAATTAATAATTAATAATTACCTATTCTTATAACAGATAGGATTGGCTAAAAGGAATTTTTTTTCTTCTCTTGGTCGATTGGATATGGCGTTGTGCAGGGCGCTAAACGCCATCCCATCCTACGGGAAACTTCGTTAAAACGACCGCTTTTTCTCCATGAATGGAGAGGCTTTATACCTTAATTTTTCGGTAAACGTTTAAATTTTAAGAAAAACTATTATGGCTGAACTAAGATTCACCCGTGGTTTTGTTATTATCACTCAAACTGGTGATATTGCATTTGAAGTTGAGAAGATTGGCACTAATGCGGATGCTGAAGCTAGAATAACTTTCCGTGGCGCTGACTATTCAGACTATTTTAGGAGGTTGGGAACTGCTGTCAAGTCGATGGACTCTATTGGTCATTTCTATTCTCCAGCTAGAAGACTGTTTTGGGAGAAAGAAGAGGAAGGAATCAAAACCTTCTCTGTTAACGTCAAGAGCAATGAAGTAGCATATCCAAAGACGTTTACTTGTCATCTATCAACCAACAGCAACGGTGTTGAAGAAGGATTGGCTGAATGTTATTGTGTTATTTTGCCCAAAGGTAGCCATGTTAGCGACTTCCTCTCAGATGAAGTAATGATAGGTAGTTTGGCAGAGTATGGCAATATCGATTTTAAGTTCATGGACTGGGCAAGGAATGAATATTCTCCTCAACTGCAACCAACGCTTAATCCTGAGATTAATAAACTACTGTTTCAACCTCTAGGAAATGGAATCTTTTATATTACAGGTAGGTATCGCTCTGTTAATACCCAACAAATTCCAGAGCAAGCATTAATTGACTACAACAATGAGAACGGAACTAGCTTTGATACGAAGACTAGAGAGAAGATGATTTTGCCAATGGTGAACCAAGTGGAGTGGGATATTCCGCTGTTCATTAGTAGTGGAAACATTTGGTATAAAAATGGAAACTTTAATGGTGATTGGTTGAAACCTCTGGCAGGAGTATGGAAAGCTAGGTCTAAAGAAGTTGAACTTAAATACGATGATGGTCGTTACGCAGTTCTGTTTGGTAACGGCCAATTTAGTTGGGACATTGATGTAATTGTTACAGGCTTTACTAAGATTTAAAACAATGGTTCATCTCTGATTAATGTAGTGACAATGTAGTCAGCTTTTTGATATGTAGTCACCCTAGCTACTTCATCATATTGAACATTAACATGTTGTCCTATTAAGTGCATAATATATTTGCCTCTGGTGGTGATATGTTCTGGCAAGTCTGGACTCATGTAGCATTGAAAGAGTTTAAAATCAATACAGTTGTCAAATAATAAATCTAAATATTCTCTGATTTCTTTGCCAAAGTTGGGCTGTTGTGCCAAGACAAGAGCTGGTGAATATTGCTGTATCACTGGCTCTCTATCTTCTTTGGGGAATAATTTCCACATCCAACTGTCATGCCTATCTTTAATATTGCGCATTGTCACCCTTTCTGGTTTATAATCTCCGTACTCCTTATAGATGTTGTTGTAGATGGCATGGGCATTTATCACATCTGTTTCGTTCCTCCAAATCATAAACGGCATCTGCATCATATACCCATTGCTAAGTACAATGAAGGAGATGTTCTGCCTTAGCTCGTCGTATAAGCTGTTAAGATTTAAAGTTTTTGCTATCATATCTACCCCGAATGGCTTCTGTACAAACAATAGTGTATCCTCTTCCACCTACACTTAACAAAATTATTAGCTCTGCCAGGAGAAGTATTTATGCGTCCTCATCTGAAAAGCGTAAGTGGACTCAGGAACTGGCTTTGATGTCTAGTGCATTGCAGCCTTATGGAGAAAATAAGGTGTGGCTTTGTTTCAACTGGAGAGTGTTCAATGAAAACCGCGATCCAGATAATATTGCTGCTGCTGCAAAGTATATAATGGATGGACTGGTTGCTGCTGGTGTACTGCCGGATGATTCTTTACGATATATCGGTAGTCCTGTGTTGCATTACTACGATAAAGCAGAAAAATGGGAGGATCGCTGTGAGCTTACCATCAGCACTTATCCTCCCGTTGTCACCTGGCATCAGTTTGACAGTCATTCTTTCAACTGAGGAAATATTCCCTCCACCATTCCCATCAACGTTGTTGCTGTCTTTGCTTGAGTTCCTGTTTTGTTGAGCTGATAGTAGGCATCTGGAGGGGTGCGATATTCTGATTCTGCCATCTTATTAACTAGCCTTTCAGTCGCTAAACAATCTTCTAAAGCTTGATATCCTCCGTTAAAAGACTGATTTTCCCAACATTTGTTTGTATTATCCCATTTATTGCAGTATTCATTGTGCATTAACATTATGCAAATACCAGATGAATAGTTTAACTGGGGAAAGCCATATTTATGTACAGTTCGTTTAAGTATGGTAAAGTTAAGCTGCCTGTTATAGACACATATATGCTTGTGTTTAGTTATTTCCATTATCTTTGGGTAAACTTGAGCAAAGGTGGGTTTACCCTCTAGAATGTCTTGTGCATTAGAACTGGGTCTAACTAAGGTGTTAATAAAAGTCTTTCCGTCTAGGTCAGTTATAGCAAACTCAACTATCTCATTTTCGGTATTTAAAGTAGTAATTTTCATACCTAGAATGACAAATTCTTCCTTGTGTTTGACGATTTTCTTGGCTGATTCTACAGACTCGTTATAGGCTGAATCATAGTCCCATTGACTTGCAAGACTATATAAATCAATGG
>NZ_JAAHGK010000192.1:0-7845 GCF_010672505.1 Okeania sp. SIO2B9
TCCTTCAATCCAAATTCCAGGCCGAGCAGCATATAGGGTTCACTTACAATGGGAGTAATCGCCCCAAAGCTGTCAGCACGGCGCAAATCACATTCTGGTGACATTTCATACAAACAACCATGTACAATAGAATTTTTTTGATAAACTAAATTAGCGTAACTTGGATCGACATTATTCGTCGGCACATATAAATTAAATTTAAATTCAAAATTTTTTAATATAGCTGGTTGAGAATGTAAAATCAGTGAATTAGGTTCTGTATTGTATTTATCCTTTGTTTGAAGATTTGATGCTAATTTGAATTCTAGTAATGATTTAGATAAGTTGGAGCCATAAGCAAAGTATTTTACATTAGAAATAGAGCTGAACAATTGTTCTGCATTGGATGGCATATAACCTCGATTCGTGACTAAATAGTATTATGTTATTGTAGTTGTATCGCCCTGGGCAAACGCATCTAATTTTTTTGACAAATGACCAAGATTTATTATTTAAGGACACCCTTGGTGATTGGGGTAAAACTGAACTTCCCCCCAAGAAAAATCGCAGAATGCCCAAGCCAAAGTAGTAAGAGCGATTTTTTCACTACCCGTTACTGTATACAATCGACTCTGATGCTTAACTGGAGAGTGTTTTGAGCGATTTTTACTATGTGATTTGAGAATACAGTGATCGAACTCCGTATCAGCTTTGTTTCCACACATATCAAATAAGCAACTGCGAGTTTCATCGTGAGCTACACTATATTCAACTAAAGAAGCATCTCTAGCATATTCTAAGTAAATTGAGCAGAATTCATAAAGATTACGGATGATAAAATTTTCAATAGTCAAATTTGCATCACGAATAATTTCTGCTGTTTCATATAACGAAAGTATACATAAATCTTTTCCTACTCTTCTAACATAGTAATTCTTTTCTAAACGATAGTTGATAATACCAACTGTAAAGTCGTAATTTTTATCTGACTTAAATTAAATTTGCAAGCAATTTGTCAGTATACGACCAATTTTCACCGTCCATTTCTGGTAAAATCTGTATTTGATCGAGATGTTCAGCGCTAAAAATTTTTGATTTCCACTTTTTTATAAACTGAAAATAAACTGGGTATTTTAAGCTTCCGAGAGTAACTAGCTTAATTTTAATTTTTTGCATATATTTTCTGTCAAACAATGTTACCAATAGGTTGATTATTCTAGTAAATGAAGAAGCGGGTAGTAGACTGACACAGCTAAAAGTGTGCATTAGCTTTTTTCATAATCACCCCATCACCCCATCTCCCCATCACCCCATCCCCCCATTTTCTAATGCACCATTTTAGCTGTGTCGGTCCAGTAGGGTGGGTTAGCGTCAGCGTAACCCACCAAAAAGTTTATAGATTTGACGGTGCGTTAACGAAGTGTAACACACCCTACTGCCGTGTCAAGCCTTAAATGTTACTTTGGGAAAATGGTACGATCCTGATTTTTCAAAGCTTTTAGTCAAAAATCTATTCCACCATTTTAAGCTTGACGTGCCACTACTACTCTACTACTTCCTCCTCTTCCCTCCTGACTCCTGTCTCCTGACTCCTGACTCCTTCTTCTCTACCTACGCACTAAAATATTTCGCCACTGGATGATAAGTAATAATCGCTGTCGTAGACTGTTCTGGATACAACTGCTCGCTCTCATCCATATACATATCAATCCTTTTCACATCCAACAAGTCTAACTGCTTATACTGATCCTGCATATTCGGACAAGCGGGATAACCGAAACTATAACGTGATCCTTGATAACGCTGTTTCAGAAGATCCCTGATATTATCTGCATCCTCTGCACCGAAACCTAACTCCCGACGAATACGAGCGTGTAACCATTCTGCCATTGCTTCCGCAGTTTGTACCGCCATACCGTGGAAATACAAATAATTTGTATACTCATCGGCAGCAAACAACTTCTGTGCAAATTCAGTGGCTATTTCTCCTACTGTTACAGCGTGCATCGGGAACACATCAATAATTCCGGAGTCCTTGGGAGCAAAGAAGTCAGCAATACACAACCGTCGTCCTGACTTTTGCCGAGGAAATTCAAAACTGTTCACAACTGTTGTTGCTTTACCAGTCTTATTCATTTCGTCGGAGTCGTAAATGAAAAGTGTATTTCCTTCTGCTTGACAAGGGAAGTAACCATAAATTGCTTGGGGATACAGCAACTTCTCATTAACTACCCGTGATTTCCAAGTTTCCAGAATCGGATAAACCTTTTCTGCTAAAAACTCATTATATTCTTCCCGTGGTTGACCTTGGGGTTTACGGAATTGCCATTGCCCTGCCATCAACGCTTGCAAATCTAAATACCAGAATAATTCCTCAAATGGCATATCTTCTGGTTGCAATAACTTTGTTCCCCAGAATGGAGGAGTGGGGCGAGGGATATCTACTGCTACATCATCGGAACGTCGTGTATCTATTACGACTGGAGCAGCAGGTTTAGTTTCCTCTTTTTCTTCAGACTTAGCAGTAGCAGCTTTACCATTACCATTACTATTAACCTTACCATTGCCATTACCGTTACCGTTTTCTTCGGCAAACTCACCTAAAAATCCTTTAATGTCATCCCACTGATTTTCTGATTTTGCTGGCATCAACTTATCCATGAAATGCAAATCGGAAAACGCATCTTTACCATAAACGACTTTACCTTTGTAGGTATTTTGGCAATCTTCATGGACGAATTTCGGAGTCAGAGCAGCACCACCTAAAATCACGGGAACGGTAATACCTTCTGCGTTAAATGTTTCCAAGTTGTCTTTCATAAATGCGGTTGACTTCACCAATAAACCACTCATGGCGATGCAGTCAGCATTATGTTCGCGGTAAGCAGCAATGATATTATCAACTGGTTGTTTAATTCCTAAATTAATTACCCGATAACCGTTGTTGGAAAGAATGATATCTACGAGATTTTTACCAATATCGTGAACGTCTCCTTTGACAGTTGCAATGAGGAAAGTTCCCTTAGAATTATCCTCACCTGACTCTTCTGCTTCCATGAAAGGTTGTAGATAAGCAACTGCTGCTTTCATAGTTTGAGCAGACTGCAATACAAATGGTAATTGCATTTGTCCGGAACCGAATAATTCTCCCACTACTTTCATGCCATCTAATAAATAGACATTGATAATATCTAGGGGCGGATATGTTTCTAAAGCTTTGGCTAAAGCATCTTCTAAACCGATACGTTCTCCATCAATAATATGTTGTTTTAAACGTTCTTCAATTGGTAAATTTTGTGTGGCAGAACGGTCTTTTTTAGTTGTTTTACCCTGGAACATTGTTGTTAACTCAGCCAGAGGATCGTAAGTACAAATATCCCCATCAAATTCCCGTTGGTCATATATTAGTTTGCGACAAACTTCTTGATGTTCTGGTTCAATTTTTGACATGGGTAAAATCTTACTCGCACTAACAATAGATCCATCCAAACCTACTGCCATTGCTTCATGCAAAAATACCGAGTTCAATACTTGTCTGGCAGCGGGATTTAAACCAAACGAAATGTTAGAAACCCCAAGCATTATATGACAACCTGGTAATTCTTCCCGAATCCTTTTAATAGATTCAATAGTAGCTTTTCCATTTTCCCTATCCTCTTCAATCCCTGTAGAAACTGGCAATGCTAAAGTATCAAAGAACAATTCATGGGCAGGAATCCCATATTCTACTGCTGCATCATAAGCTCGTTTTGCTATTTCAAATTTCTTATCAGCCGTCCGCGCCATTCCATCCTCATCGATGGTTCCAACTACCACACCAGCACCATATTTTTTCGCCAATTCTAATACTTTAAAAAAACGAGGTTCTCCATCTTCATAGTTAGTAGAATTGAGCAAACATTTACCGCCAGCAACTTTTAAACCCGCCTCCATTTTTTCCCATTCTGTGGAGTCTAACATCAGAGGCAAATTAACATTTGTGACTAAACGAGATGCTAATTCGTGCATATCTTTAACCCCATCGCGTCCCACATAATCAACGTTAACATCGAGAATATGTGCCCCTTCTTTTACCTGAGATTTTGCCAGGGCAACTAAGCCATCCCAATCTTCATTATTGAGTAAAGTTCGACATTTTTTAGAACCACTAGCATTCAGTCTTTCCCCAACAATTAAAAAGGAGTTATCTTGTTCGTAAGTTTCGGAAGAATAGATAGAAGCTGCTGATGGAATATAGTTATATTCTCGTTCTTTTGGTGTGAGAGTTTCAGTAATTTCAGCTAATGCTTTAATATGGTCTGGACGAGTACCACAACAACCGCCGATAACTTGCACTCCCAGGTCTTCAACGAAGTGCATTAATGCCATTTTCAACTCTATAGGAGTTAATCTGTAGTGAGCTTGTCCGCCGATATTTTCTGGTAAACCAGCATTAGGAATACAAGAAATAACAAAAGGGGAATTTTCTGACAAATAACGAATATGTTCCTTCATTAAATCAGGACCAGTAGCGCAATTTAATCCTAAAATATCAATAGAATAAGGTTCTAAAATTGTCACAGCAGCATTAATTTCTGAACCGACTAACATAGTGCCAAAAGCTTCCATAGTTATTGACACCATGATGGGGCGACGTTCACCTTTTTTCGCAAAGGTTTCTTCTATACCATTTAGGGCAGCTTTTATCTGTAAAACATCCTGACAAGTTTCCACAAGAAATAAATCTACTCCCCCATCCCAAAGACCTTCCGCTTGTTCGGCAAAACCATCTTTTAAGGTGTCAAAATCAATATGTCCCAAGGTAGGTAATTTTGTTCCTGGTCCCATGGACCCGGCAACAAATCGAGGCTTTTCTGGGGTAGAAAATTCCGCAGTAACAGACTTTGCCAACTCCGCTGCGGTTTTATTCAAATAATAAGCTTTGTCCGCTAAATCGTATTCTGCCAATACAATTTTTGTACCACCAAAAGTATCAGTTTCAACCACATCAGCACCTGCTGCTAAGAACCCTCGGTGGACTGTAGCAACTGCTTCTGGCTTAGTATGGACAAGGTATTCGTTACAACCTTCATATTCTGCACCGCCAAAGTCTTCAGCAGTCAGATTTTGGACTTGTAGGTTAGTACCCATTGCCCCATCAAAGACTATGACTGGGCGTTCTGGACTATGGAGACGATTCAAAAATGAGCTGTTCATAATCAAGTTTTTGGTTTTTAGATATTAATTTTATACTACTCTTTTGAGAATTTAAGAGCAATTTATTTTCTTTATGATAATATATCTTAAGAGGTGCTATCGCAATTAGAACATAGATTGTCTACAGTTAAATAATAATTCAAATTAACTTCAAATTTTTTGAAGTTATGACTTAGTGACTGATGACTTATATATCCTAATATCTATCAAAATTTTATTAGTAGTTATAGGATAATTACCAATAAATATAATTTTAAAATGAGAATGATATATCATCAAAAATGATAGATGAATTAAGAATTTATTTCTATTACCATTACAAAGTTATTCTTTTTGAGCAGACCAAGTTGGTATAATAAAAATCAGGCTGATTAATTATAGTGAATTAAGGTGCTTAAAAAAAAACTAATGATTTGATTCAATCAACTAGAATAAAATAGCTATGACTAGAACAGAGTAACTACCAACAATAAAACTTTGTCAAAGGTTAAATATTTGGTGGAAAAATCATCTACAAGACAAGAAATCGACTCGTAGTTTTCTGTTACGTTTGTTGGTTGCAGGTACTACTTTTGTAGTTAGTATTGCTGCTTTTTATAGCTATCAAGTTGTCCGTGAATTAATTCTGGATAATTTGAAAAAAAATGCTTTGTTGGAAATGCAGCGAGGAGCAGATAATATCGATCAATGGTTGGCTAGTAAAAAAATTGGGTAGTCCTACATAGTAATGGTTAACAAATTGTGGCATTATAGTGATGTATGAAATTCCAGATAGCTCCAATGTGATTACTTAATTTTTGAGAAAACCATCAGGTTTTTCGTACTAACCGTCCGATACGTTGTTGTCCCATGGTATTGTTAAACCTTTCTATATCGCTTGTTTTACCAGTCTCCTTGCCCACAGCTTGATGTCGCATTGATGGTAGTATGATCTCGTAAGCTTCCCCAAAATCACTGTAGCAGACTGCACATTGACCATAGAACCCTGGCAAACAGCGCCAAAGATTTTGAGCTGATTGTTGAGAGCGATCGCCAATATCTGCTCCCACAATTTCACGAGTTTCAACATCCATTGCTAACCAAATCCATTGTTGATTACTTTTTGCACCAACAAATCACCACATTTGATCCATTTGAATTGTCTGTTGGCCAATTTTTTGTGACTAACCTCAACCTGTGGAGGAACCAAGTCATACTTCTGGTGAAGGTAAATCTGCAACCAACTTTGTTGAAACACCCGTTATATCATGTTCCCCCTCCGGGGGAGCTACGCTAACGGTTGAATACTTATAAATAAATAAATGTTGTGAGTCCTCAGGAGTCAACCCACCCCTAACCCATCCCAGGAGGGGAACTCAGGAGTCAGGAGGAAATATTGGAGAAAAAGAGGAAATATTGGAGAAAAGTAAAGACAATTTCAGTATTTATTTGATACCGTCGGTACTGTCAGTCCTTAAATTTTATTTATAACTGACCCGTCCGAACATGATATTAATCAGAGCGATCGCTGCCAATGCTAATCTATAAGAGCAACATTTGATCAATCATGATTTTTGTTGCTTCATCCATAGGTCCTCGGGTAGGATTTTCTACAAACTGTCGCCCACAATGAGTACAACGGAAACGAGGTTTACCATCGTGGGTATGTTCATATTTAATGATTTTAGTAGACTGGCACTCAGGACAATTGCTCTCCACAAACTTAACTTGATTAACCTATTTGAATTATATTACCATTACGCGAGCAGGACTACCAAAAATTGAAGCATATACTAGCGCTAATACTCCTACTTTCCTAACCATAGACTGATATATGGTTAGACCTTTGAGTGAGTTTCTTTTAAAATAACTAATATTTAAGGGAAAAATATTTTTCTTTCCACCCGATTTGCGCGGTCTAGGTGTTCTGTAGCTACAAACTTTGACGATCTGATAAATTAGATCGAATATAGAACCCATTTGAGATCTATTTAAAAAGAGATGGGAAGGTGGGGGGTATTTTTCAACCTTTTTCCCATATTCCTTCCCTCCACCTCCTGACTCCTGACTCCTGTCAAAAAACTGAATCGCCAATAAAGATACCAAATGAGTTATATAAGCCTAAAGGTAACAAAATACTATGAAATTTTACATTGTAGATGTATTTGCTGAAACTAAATATGCTGGTAATCAACTGGCTGTATTTACAGGTTCTGAAGTTGAGAATCTTTCTGATAATGAAATGTTGCAAATTTCCAGAGAGATGAACTATTCAGAAACTACTTTTATTTTATCTTCAACACAACGAAATAATGGTTATGATGTGCGGATATTTACTCCTACTCAAGAATTACCTTTTGCTGGTCATCCAACATTAGGAACTGCCTATATTATTCAACGAGAAATTATTAAAAATTCGGTGGAACAAGTAATTTTAAATATGGGTGTAGGACAAATTGCTGTGAGTTGGAAAGGTGAAGTTTTATGGATGGCTCAGAATATGCCTACTTTTGCTCAAAAATATCAAATTGAATCTTTAGCAGAGATATTAAATTTAGAGGTGGGTGATATAGATATGAGGTTTCCTATTCAGGAAGTTTCCACAGGGATACCTTTTATCATTGTGCCTTTGAAAAATCTCAAAGCATTGAAGAAAGCTCAAGTAAATTTGGATAAATATTATCAGTTTAA
>NZ_JAAHGK010000193.1:0-7843 GCF_010672505.1 Okeania sp. SIO2B9
CAGGGAATAGGGAATAGGGAATAAAATTGTTGATTTCATATCTTGAATTGATTTTATTTTTTATTTTTGGAGATGTCTAATATTTTCTCTCCATAAATAAAAAATAAAATCAATTCAAGATATGAAATCAACAATTTTATTCCCTATTCCCTATTCCCTGACTTCTGCAAGAAGTCTATTAGATAAACTTCGCTATCTTCAAGCTTATATGTGTCAATAAATAAGTTATGTTCATTAGTTTAAAAAGTTAATTTGGTTCAGGTAAAAATTGGCTTTCATCGCATTGGTTTAATTGAATATGTCAAGTTTTGTTTTAGCATTAAACATTTCTGGCTTTCTATGATTCATCCAATTTGAGTTCTTGACAAGTGAGAGATTGGTATTGTTGACGTTTGAATTCTTTGAAACCGGGAATCTGATTACAGATGCGTGTCCAATTAGGATTTTTGGACTTATCGAAACGATCAAGATTTGTTGGGGCAGAATGTTCTTCTTCTTGGTGATAGCAGTAAATGGAGGGCAAGTACAGGGGTTTACAGTCGGTTCGAGTGATGATGCGGTAAGCAAAATCAATATCTTCATATCCCCAATGCCCATCATATTCTTCATCAAACCCACCTGCTTCAATGGCGTTCTGGGTTTGAAAAATGGTATTACAACCATGAAAGAATGCCCAAGGATGAGGAGTCGTTGCCAATTTTTTGAGGTAAGGAAGTCTTCGATCTTCAACACGATTATAGTTAGAAGAACTTGCAATGGGAACTGCTTCTGTTAGTTTGTCCCATGTCAGTGGCTCAATATCACCACGACTGATAAAAATACGTTCTGCTGTTAATAAAACATTTTGATCTCGATTCGTTGTATTGATATAGGCACTTAGCTTTGTTAGATAGTGGGGAGGCAAGATAATGTCGGAGTCTAGAGTAATCATCCAAGGATATTGGCTGAGTTTCAAGCCAAGATTACGAGTACGACTTAGGGCGTAGGTAGTTTTTAACTTGGGCTGCTTAATTAAGTAGAGATTGAGCTTGTCTTTGTAGGCTTCATAAAGCTCATCAAGATTATCCCGACTAGAATTATTATCTACTAAGATAATCTCGAATGGAATAGATTTTTCCTGCCAAAATAAGGATTGCAGTGTATTATTGAGAGCAGCCTTACCATTGTAGCAAGGGATTACAAAACTAAACATAGATACAGACTATTGAGTAAATTGCATGAAAACATAATCAGGCTTAATATCTTGAGATGACAACTTTTTGTTCACTAAAGCTGTCTTGAACCCATAATCAAGCCCACCTTTGATATCAGTATAAAGCGTATCACCTACCATGACGATACCTGCCTTATCTACAAAGTTGACATGGGAATGAGCTAGGGCAAATATATCTGGAAAAGGCTTGCCGATGTAAATCACTGTTCCGCCCAGTTGTTGATACATTTGGGCAACCGAACCTGCGCAAAATCGCTTTTCTCCTAGGAGTGAAAGAGTATGTAAATCAGGATTGACACATAGCATCGTCACTTTTATTTCTAGAAAAACTTGAAAATCTTGAGGAGACTCAAAAGCAGAATCTGTTGCCGTTAGCAGTATAAATTCTGCCTCTTGAGGTTGGTTAACTCGCGAGTAGGGTAAACCCTGCAATAACTGCTCATGTTGAGCTTCACCCATGTAATAATAATGGGAACCAACAATTGTTTTATTAGCCGCTGTATCAGCAGAAAGCAGATATCGAGTTGTGTCTCCAGAAGTAACAATGGCTTGATAAAGTGTTTGGCTAATACCCAGAGATAAGAGTTGCTCAGACATAGATGCCCCAATTGTTGGTGTATTGCTGATCAAGACAACGGTTTTTCCCTGATTCTTGAGAAATGTCAACCACTCTATGGCATAGGGAAAGCATCGCTCACCATCTATTAGCACACCCCATAAATCAATAAAAAAAACATCGAATCGCTCGGCGAGTTCATGCCAGGAATCAATAAAACTATTAACTCTCATAATGCTTCAATATTGGACTAGAATTGATAGAAAGATTAGAAAAGAAATCTAGGGCAACTACAGCTTGTTCGACTAGCATTCCTAAACCATTGATTGATGATTTAGCCCCAGAAGCGATCGCCCATTTCTGAAATATTGTGTGTTCAGCAATTTTGTAAGCACACTCCAGATTAGCTCACCGGAGGCAATGAAGCTACGTTCCATTGCCGTTGCCTTGTTATCTACTTTGTCTTTAAAACGCGTCATCATGCCAGTACCAGTTTCGCTGATCCTCTTGGATTTTTCTAAGTGCGACCATTCTATTCTCTTGATCTTCAAATATTTCCCCATACAATTTCTTCGATAGGATGTTTGCCCATCTTTCTTGCTTAATTGAAGACAATATAAACCTTGTACCGACTTCCTTCCATGATTTTGTAAGCTTTTTCCCAACCACTCCCACTTCTTCGTAACACGGGTAATTCTTTAAGAAATCAACAACACGCTTCACTGATGGAAAGCATACATCATCAATGGCAAGAATACCCCCTACTCTTAGCAGTCGAGTTGTATAGAAGCAATCTAGCAGTGTATGGTCAAAAGTGTGCCATCCGTCTATAAAAATGAAATCAAATTGACCTTCATTTGTTTCTAATAGTTTGGGAAGCGCAAATTCTGATTTCTTTTCGATTAGGCTGTAGAAATCAATTCCTACCTCCTCCAATTTCTTGATTCCAACACCATCCCATTGGGTATTTTGGAAAGGATCTATAATAGTGTGTGAAGCGCCTGGTCGTTCACTTATGCCTGAGCAAATATATAGGGAAGAAAGTCCGTATGCACAGCCGACTTCTAAAGTTTTGCGGATCGTGGAATCACTATTAATGATAGAAAATAGAAACTCACCTTCTTCACGATCAACCGTGGAGTGTAGTTTATGAACTTTGCCACTACGCCCTACAACCGAGTCCGCTTCATAGATATTCTTAATAAATTCGTTCATGTTAAGCTTCTTCATTTTTCCAGCTAACCTATAATTCTAATTTGACAAGTGAGAGATTGGTATTGGTGTATTACTAATCAAGACAACGGTTTTTCCCTGACTCTTGAGAAATGTCAACCATTTACAGCATAGGGAAAGCATTGCTCGCCATCTATTAGCACACCCCATAAATCAATAAAAAAAACATCGAATCGATCGCCGAGTTCATGCCAGGAATCAGTTGGACTTTTGACGCTCATAATGTTTCAAGATTGGACTAGAATTGATAGAAAGATTAGAAAAGAAATCTAGGGCAACTACGGCTTGTTCGACTAGCATTCCCAAACCATTAATTGATGATTTCGCCCCAGAAGCGAATGCCCATTTCTGAAATATTGTGTGTTCAGCAATTTTGTAAGCACACTCCAGACAATGAGTTTCTGGGCCAATGATAGCCGGATTTAAGGGTAAGTGATGTCCCTGAATACTAGCTGACGTGGCATTGATAATAAAATCGAAAGGCTCTTGAGGAATATTTTTATAAGTGCAAGTGCTAATCAAATCAAAAGGAAAATCCCGTTTAATCTTTTGGAGACGTTCTTGACTTCGATTACAAATTAAGATACTTTTAGGACACTGATCGATAAGCTCCATCAACATTCCCCGCAACACGCCACCAGCACCTAAGACTAATAATTTCTTATTGCGAAAAGATAGTCTATTGTTACTTTTGACATCTCTGATAAAACCTTCTCCATCAGAATTATCACCGTAAAATACTCCCTGTTGATTGCGAATAATATTAACCGAACCTGCTTGACGGGCACGCTCTGTCAAAAAATCACACAATTCAAAAGCCTGAACTTTATAAGGCACGGTGATGCAAATGTGTGTACCTGATTGTGATTTTAGGTTTAACATCTTTGCTTTTAATTCTTTCGGCTCGACTTCAAACTGTCGAAGTTTTAGGTCTATTCCCTGTGAATGACAGCAGAGTTTGTAGACTTCTCCTAAACGACTATGAGAGAGAACACGTCCAAAATAGGCAAGTTTAAATTCTTGGATTGAGCTAACAGTACTTGGAGACTTTTGTGTGTATACTATGAGTTAAAAAATTTATATTGTACAGATGTTTTACTGGACTAGCAGTAATATAGAATCCGGATAATTGCTATAGCCTGCGTCATTGCGACTTACACTCCGTGGAAGGCAGCAATCTCGTGAAACCCCTGAGATTGCTTCCTGTCGTCGCAATGACGACTTTTCAACCGAATTCTATATAATAGACTTGTCGCTTTATAACTTCAAAAACCCCCAAAAACCTTGTTATATAAGGATTGTAGCTATTGGCACCTAAAAAGGCCTTGAAATTATTGCTCTGTCTAGGTTGGAGCGATTTTTTCCCTCTATTTAGCGACAACTCTAATAGGTAGCCTTGGGATGGGTTGTAAAGGTTTCGAGAATTTTTAAATAATTTCATCCTGAATCAAGATTTGTTTGTTTACACTTTGACTCAACTGAGCTAAGTAAATTCCAGTTAAAACAACTAAGAAAGCTATCCCATTCATAAGTGTTAATTCCTCGCCAAAAATAATCCACGCTAAAAAGCCTGTAAAAATGGGTTCGAGCAATATAAAAAGAGAAACAAATCCTGATGAAAACTGCTTCAAGCTATAAGCCATAATTCCTTGACCAATCACTTGACAGAAAACACCTAGCCCAATAGCGACTAACCATCCGTTCATTGAAGAAGGAAACAGTTGATTTTCAGTCAGCAAAGTTGCAGGAAAAACAACTAATAGTTCTATACTGCAAGCCCAGAGAAGCACTGTAGTTGTCGAAAATTTTTCTCGTAGTTTTTCAACAAGCATATAAGTCCCTGCATAAAACCAAGCAGAAAGTAAAGCAGCTATATCGCCTATCAAGTGATCTGTAGAAATCTGGAAATCTTGTATGCTAATTGAAATCGTTCCTCCCAATCCCAAAACTAAACCGCTCAAAAAGTAATAATCAAATTTTTTGCCTAAAAACAACCATCCAGTCAAAGCGACAAATAATGGCATTAAATTATGGAGTAAGTTAGAGTTGGTAACGCTAGATTCTGTTAAAGACCAAGCCCATAACAATACACAAGGTACACTAATCAGACCAGACATTACACTCAGAACTATATCTTTTTTCGTGTAGGTTTCGGGTTCAATGGAAACACCCTCAATGATTTGGGAGCGTGCTTTCGTGAACGTTTTCCAGACTACTAAAGCAATAATCGCAATCCAAAGACGATTAAAGATAGTGGCAAAAGGGCCGAGTTCGTTTTCGCTGAGTCGAATCAAAATTGAAGCTGAAGATAAAATCAAAATGGCAGTTGACAAGAGTATCAATCCTATCCAATTTGATTTGACCATTGTTTGTGTCTGCGACATGAAGTTCGTGTTTACTTCATTATCTTTTAAATTATTGAGTTGATTTATATCTATTTTTTCTTGATTATTTTCCTGATTTGAAAGCACTTTTGTCTTGAATTACTATAATTTTTTTGAGGACAGATTTTGCTCGAACTGTTGTGATATCAAATCCGCTAGCTTGTGTCGATAACCATCTCTCCGTGCTGGAGAGATGAGAGACAACATTTATAGCGCTACGCGCTAGGGAATAGGGAACAGAAGACTGTAAAAGGGTTTTCCTAGGTCATGCTGCGCAAACAGGATTTAAAAATGTCCTAACCTATTTGCGTACTGCTATACCTTTGGAAAATATAAAACTTATTGGATGTATCAACCCCTAGAGACTTAAACCCGACTTCTAGCCCAAGGAAACGCATAGATAAATGCCTGCACTCCGAGGGTGTATGCGTACTCTTCTTCCTAATCAAAATCCGATTTTCTATTTACAAAAGACATGGGTATAACCTCATAACAAAAGACGATCTATTGAAAAACATCACTAAAACCTTGTTAAAAGGGCCAATACAAATTCAAGCTATGTCCCAAACCACAATCAAAGTAGCCTTGGGATGAGCTTGTGTTATTGGGTAATTCAAGGACTTTAAGGTTAGTTTACTGGTAATCTATCTCTGTAGATATACGAAAATTATAACTTTCTGATATATACAAATTAAATAACTAAATCTGAATAAATATAAATTTTATTTATAATTGGTTTGATTATTTTTTTTGATGTGGTGGTGTAAAAGTAAGTTGATTTATGAATACAAACAATAGTAAAATTACCCAAACTAAAGATGCTCCTGGGATGACGAATCCGAAGATTATCTCCAAATCATTTACAGATTTGGATGGTTTCAAAGAGTTTTTTTATTATCAAGGGCTCGAGAGCGTACAACTCACTCCCGGTTCTCTTCTAGCTGAGTTTTCATCAATTCAAGTTGGTAACTTACATTTCATGTCCGCTCAAGCGAATCAAGGCGTTCAATTATCAGGTGAAAGTCCAAAAGGATACATCTCTTTCGCGATAATTTGGTCTGAGAATGAAAAAGAATATTACTCCTTTCGTTGCCCTATTAAACCTCAAAGAACTATTTTTGGGTTCAATGGTCATAGAGAAATAGACTCAGTATTTCCTCACGGTGCAACGGTGATAGAGCTTATACTGCCCGTTGAAACTTTTAATGCTTATGCAGATCGACTACAACGCCACGATCTAGACGATAATTTCCGGAGTAAACGTCATGTGAATTTGTTACCAACTGGAATACAAGAAATTAAAGATTACTTAAAACAACTGATTTGGTTATCAGTACACCAACCAACTTGGTTTCAAAACCCTCATATTGAAAAACTGGTTGCCGATGATTTCGTTCCTTTGTTGATTAGTCAGATTCCCATTAAGTTAAATTCCAAGTCTTTCCTCAAAGCTTCCCGAAGAGAAAAGTTGATTGCCCAAGCTGAAAAAGAAATGTTAACAGACTTAGAAAAACCTCTGACTTTAAAACAACTAGCTCAAAATTTAGGTTCTAGCAGTTGTGCGTTATCTTTTGGTTTTAAAGATTTATTTGGCGTGAGTCCGATGCGTTATCTCAAGGTGCGACGACTTAATGCAGTGCGACAACTCCTGAAAGCAAGGGAACCCGAAAATTGTACTATAAGCATTCTCGCCAGTAAATTTGGGTTTTACAGTCCATGTCATTTTACTCAAGATTACAAAGCCATGTTTGGGGAGTTGCCTTCAGAGACGTTGGCAAAACACTACTACAAAAGTTAGCTTGCATTACTGAAAGTCAAAACTTTTAGCGTTGGTAAATGAATGGATGAATTAAGCAGGAATAGGCAGTCCTCCTCGACAGTTAGGTATGTTACAGTAGCATGAGAGGTATGTTAGTGCAAACATAATTCTGTAGCGTTAGTCAATGGAAAGATGAATTGAACGTCCCAAGAGCTACGGATCGGGTAATACCAAATCCGGTTAAATAACCTCACAATAATCAATAGCTTAAAATTCTGATTATGACATTATTGGATCTATATGCAATTAGGCGGATTTGATATAACATCTTGAACGCCAGATTTTTTCACACATAAAAAAACAACCCTAGAAAACTAAGCAAAAAATCATGGCCTATTTTGCTATGGATAAAGAATTTCGGTGGTGGTACATTTTCATTAATTGATAATTGATAATTACCTCTTCACTTTAAAGATGTCACAAATAGTTTCAAACTTTAAATGTTAAATAATTTCCTATACTGTAGGATTAAAGTTTTGAGCTGATAAAATCTTACTTTTGACTTTTGACTGGAATTCCCTTTCGCTAATTAACAGTCCACCCCAAGCAAGTAATATCATGTCCGGTTGAACAGTGATAAATAAATAACTACGGAGTCCTCAGGAGTCAGGAGTCAACCCACCCCTCGCCCTAACCCC
>NZ_JAAHGK010000194.1:0-7823 GCF_010672505.1 Okeania sp. SIO2B9
CCCACCGTCAACGGGGGTGTTCACGCATTACTTGGGGGAGCGTAGACGCGGAGCGGCAGGTCGTTGACTATCCCCATGTAATTTTCCTCCTGTCTCCTGTCTCCTGTCTCCTGTCTCCTTCTTCAAGAGATGATAAATTTACTCTTTTTCCTCTCTCAGTTAGATATTTTTGAAGATGCTCCTCTGATGTGACCCAAGCCTTTAAGTTTGCATCCCAAAAAAACTTTATTTTATTCCTAATTCTCAGAGTATGAATCCTCTGAAAAGATACTCCTAGAAGTCTAGCTACATTAGTTTGAGTCAATTTATCTTTCATAGTTGATAGGTTAGTTCATATTGCGATGTTTTTGAATAAATCTAAAAGTTACATCTATAAATAATGACCTATTCAGGTATTGTAGATGTTCTAATATCATCATAAATAGTAAAAACCTATGCTTCAACAGAAGTATTACTGAACTTTAATGATTTTTATGTGTATTCAAAAATTATATCTATCCTAGAGAATTTACTCAGATACTACACTAAAATACCCAGTTAAGATTTTTCTGATTTTCTAGTTACTCATGCTAGTATCGGGACTTTGATATTTTTTAGGTTAAAAATAGCTTCAAACTCAACGGTAGCAAGGAAAATACGTTGCTCTAGCTAAAAATGGCTCAAAACTAGATAGGGCTTACTGATTAAATCTAAAAGCATTGACAGATAAAGGTTTTAGCATTTTTTAGTTAGAAAAATTCCAAGCTTTTAGGTCGTAATGGTTCAAAAAATTAGCATTTTCGGCCAGAGTTGGGCAGAAAAATCAAGGGAAAATTCTTACTCCTACTTCCTCGCTCCCGACCCTTTTCTCCTGTCTCCTGTCTCCTGTCTCCTACCCTCACCCATAAGACTTTTGAGCGCAAACCCTAGATATATCAAGGAAGAGGCTATTTTGACGTTAAAGCATTATACAGCAAGGGTTTAAAACTATTTTTAAACCATTTTTTGCTAAAGTCCCGGTATTGAACTAATACCAATTCCTACTTATGAAAGAAAATTATAATTTTTTCCTGCTGTCTTAAAGTAAAAAATAGTATATTTTGCTGCTTGAAATCTTTAATCAGAATAGAAGCTAATCCATGGTTTCAAAGAGTAGATATAGCAGAAGGAAGAAGAAATAAGGAAGGCTTTAGTTATCTAGGAGAGAAAAGAAGGAAAAATTTTCGTTGTCTGAGCTTTAAGCTTTTGATATGTCCTAAGCTTTCCTGAGACTGCTATATTTCGGAAAAATACCTGTATTAAGTCGCAAACTACTGTCAGATGTCCAATAGTCTAATAATATTTGCTATACATCCTTCTTTCCTACTATCAATTAAGGTGTTCCTTTTATTCCATAGATATAAATCTAGATTTAGCATTCCTTGGTACGGTTGTGTAAAAATATCTGGCAAAAAGGGAATAGGCAGGGACTAGAGAAAAAGGCATAGGGAACTAGGGATAAGAGTTTCAGACTTTCGATATATTTTTGATTTTTTACAAACGATTTAGGATTGCTATTATAGTGTCAACTTTTGTGACATTTTTCTCTATCTTCACAAGTTCTTCATATTTATAGATTACCTTAATTGGCAAGGTTAGCAACTTGACCTAAAAGCTGAGATATAAATATCAAATTGGCATTTGGAGATAAGAGAAGTGCAATCAGTTTATATCATTCTATTAACTCTTTCTGCGAGTTCTGCATTAATTTATAAGCACACCTCTGAAGACATATCCATTGATTTTTCAGCTTTTAATAGTGCTTAGTTTATTTTGTTTTTACAAAGTTTACTCACTAGATAGCGAAGATATAAGTTAATTAAAAGAAGCTTATTTCAAGTTTTTTAACACAATTTTTATGATTTTTGTAGCTGAACCTATCTATATAGATACAAGGCTTCAATAATTTATTCATATTTAATTACCCTGATAAAATCATCAGTTATTTGTTAGGGGTTTGTTGTTAAATCTTGTCATATTTTTCAAATAAATTTGAGGTATATTATGCACACTTGTCCTTGTTGCTCTACAACATTACTACGCCATGCACGTCATAATACTATTTACTGGTATTGTCCACGATGTCGAGAAGAAATGCCTGACTTAGAATTAATGCTATTAACTCGTTCTCAAGTATTTCAGACTCGTGGAGACTGGTTAAGTTCTCGTAAACAAAACTCTAGAGTATTAATAAATGTCCCAGCATAGATTATTTCCATCCGCTGAAAAACCTTTTTTGTTTGTAAATACTATTAAGGAAAGGAGTCTTTTTGAGGCTTCTTATTTTTTTTAGTACGAAAATTGAAAATTGATATTTTAATTTTTAAAAAGAATATTATATGAATATAGATTAATACTTCCTACAGATGATTGATTAGGGAGATTGGGAGATTGGGAGATTGGGAGACTGGAAAATTGCATAATTACTTGTATTTCATGTAAAATTGTTGTTTAACTATCTCGTCTTGCTCAACTTTTATTTCAGCTTTTGTGAAATAACTGTAGAATTATTTTTGATGTTTCATATTACAAATAATCAGGCGTTGTATAATTGCGGGATGATAATCACATTTGCACCCATCTGAAAATGTTGATAGATTAAAACAAATTTTTTGACACATATCAAAATCATCCCATGATGATGCAACGCCAATAATCAAATTAAAGTAATATCAATTTGGATAGCGGGACTTTGATATTTTTGACAGTGAAAATGGCTTAAAACTCAACCCTAGCAAGGGGCTAAAAATGGCTCAAACTCTAGATATATCAAGAAATAGGCTATTTTGACGTTAAAGCATTACACAGCAAGGGTTTAAGGCTATTTTTAATTATTTTTTTGCTAAAGTCCCGATAGAACTCCGTTCCGCTGACGCGATGAACGACAAACTTTCTCCTCTTCTTCTGTTTACTCTTGACTTTACTTTGCCTGACCGACGGCAACCCTACCTGATGACTCCCTCGTGATTTACAACTATTCAACCGGAGATAATATAAGAACATATTCTCCTGACTGCTGAATGCTGACTACTGACTGATAGAGGTCCCCTAAGTATTTGTAACAAACATTTATCATGCCTGATATAATACCTTCCTGCCATAGCTTAGAATAACTGTACTATCAATTTAAGAGTAAGGCATGGGAACTATTTGGGAACTAGACTTTTACAGTCGTCCAATACTTGATGAAAGACAAAAAAAACTCTGGGAACTCTTAATATGCGAAAGTCCCCTAGATATTAATCATCCTACAGACTCTTTGTATCGTTACTCTGAGTTTACAAGTAACCAAGAGGTAAACTCAATTTGGCTACGGAGCGCCATTGAAAAAGCGATCGCTGATGCTCCAGAAGCACCTCAAAAAATTCGCTTCTTCCGCCGTCAAATGAACAACATGATTACCAAAGCTTGTGCAGAAATGGCCATACCTGCGGTTCTAAGTCGTCGCACCTACACACTCAACCAGTGGCTACAACAACGAATGGAAGAAGTTTATCCCACTTATTCTAGTTATCAAGCAGGAACAAATCCTTCAATTCAATACATGAGTCCCGCACCACAACCTCTACCAGATGCCTTAATTGGAGAAAAATGGGCATTTGTTAGTTTAGAAGCTGAGGCTTTTGCAGAAATGTCAGAGTGGGACATTGATTTTGAAGAAGCTTTTCCCCTGAGCATGATGGGTCTTGCACCCAATTTACAGATTCCAGGTTTAATTATTTATTCATCTAGGGCAAAACCTTTAGCCGCTTGGATGTCAGGATTAGAATTAGCTTTTGTCAAATTTAATTCAGGTCCCCCAGCTAGATTGCTTCTAGAAACTGGAGGTAATGATTGTTGGATTTTAGCTAATCTAGCTAATTCATCAACTATTGAGGAAGCTAAAAGATTTTCCGAAGCAAAGTCGAAAGTCAAACAAGTTCATTTTCTGGCTGTACAGTCAAATCCAGAATCTGAATCGTTTGCTGGTTTTTGGTTGCTGCAAGAAATTAATATCTAGTTAAGTTTTGGGTACTGGACGTTGGTAAAATCCTACTAACAACTCTATTGTCCAAAATCATAAATCCCAAACAGAATTTTATGACCCAATTAGCAGAACAACTGCTAGAAGTAGCTGCCAAAGCAGGAGCTGAGGCAGCAGAGGTATTTCAAGCCCGATCACACTCCCGGCCCGTATTTTTTGAAAGCAATCGACTCAAACAACTAGAAAGCACTCAGTCAGAGGGTATAGCGCTCCGACTTTGGCGAAATGGATGTCCAGGAATAGCTGTAGCTCATGGGCCAGTGGAACCTAAAGCTTTAGTAGAACTTGCCCTGTCTATAAGTAGTCTTAATCAACCAGAATATATTGAACTATCCTCGAAAGCGAAAAATCGATATTATCCTAACCAAGGAATATCTATATCAGTTGAACAACTTGTAACTTGGGGAAAAGAAGCGATCACATTAATTCGAGAAGTTTATCCAGATGTGATTTGTCATGGAGAATGGGACTGCGAAATTGAATCTACTCGTTTAGTTAATTCCCTAGGACTAGATTGTCATCATATAGATACCACCCTTAGTGGTTATGTAGAAACTGATTGGGTCAGAGGTGACGACTTATTAAATATATCTGATGGCCAAATTCAGCGTAATGGTCTTGACCCCAGGAAAGTAGCAAATAGAATCTTGCAACGATTAGATTGGGCACAAAAAAATGTTATACCTCCTAGAGGTAGAGTACCTATTCTATTTACGGCTAAAGCTGCAGATTTATTATGGGGTACTTTCTCTGCTGCTTTGAATGGCAAACAAGTTTTGGAAGGTGCTTCTCCTTGGAGCGATCGCTTAGGGGAAGTTGTTACTAACAAACATATTACTATTTCCCAAGAACCAGAGGAAGGACCGTTTAGTTGTCCTTTTGATGATGAGGGTACTCCTGCTCGTTCTATAGTATTTATTCAAAACGGCATTTTACAATTGTTTTATACAGACCGAACTACTGGCAGATTATTGGGGAGTGGGACTACTGGTAATGGGTTCCGACCAGATTTAGGTAGCTACCCTACACCAGAATTATTTAATTTTATAGTTAAGCCAGGAGAGCGATCGCTAAAGGAATCAACGACTATGTTAGATGATGCAATTATAGTAGACCAAATTCTGGGTGGTGGTGCTGGTATTTCTGGTGACTTTTCGATTAATGTTGAACTTGGCTATCGTGTGAGAAATGGTGAAGTAGTTGGTAGAGTTAAAAATACAATGGTTGCTGGTAATGTCTATACAGCATTAAAGCAATTAGTCACATTGGGAAATGACGGCGAATGGAATGGTTCTTGTTATACTCCCCATGTAATTGTAGAAGGATTATCTACTATTAGCAGAATAGATTGAGTTACTTACGCAATCATTAATAATTATTATTAGCTCTTAATTTGATTTTGATAGTAATATCATATCCGCTTAGTTAGCGATCAAAAATTTTATCCTGTCCTATACTTTCTGATACTTCTCGATCGAATAATTAAGGCTTAAAACCTCTTATTTTTTAGCATAAATAAATCAAAAAAATTATGTTCGCCAATCCTACCCGTTTTCAGAAGAGGTGATTATTAATTATTAATTGTTGAACTTCTTTCTCCCCTTAGTCACTTATAAGTGGTACTTTAACTTCTTCTCGGATTCGGTATTAATCCTTCTTTTGTTAAATAGAGGATAAATCAACAATTCCTGCATCCTATAATTTTTGTCTAGAAAACGATTTCCCCTTTTTGCCTCTAAAAAAATCTTTAACAAAAATCTTACATACTTTCTTTCCACAAAAGTTACAGAGGAAAGTTCTTTTTGATTATATGTGGGTTGAAAAATCTGATCTTGTATTAGAGCTTAATTATCCCAGATATTAATATATATTTACAAAGTAAAGATTTGATAAATTTTCTGCTTGACTCTTTAATTTTCTTCTAAATAGGCTTTACAATCCTGATCAAATAAAAAACATCTATATTATTCAAAAATGATGAAATAAATGGTTCAGATGAAAAAGAAACTCTTGAAGGTGGTGGCGGTAATGACACAATAGATGGCGGTCTTGGTGATGATGTCATTATTGGTAGCAAGGGAGATGACAATATAAATGGAGGATGGATAGGTTCCGGTGACATTGGTAAAATTCAAAGACTTTGCTATCACTGTAGATGATTTAATCTCGCTTATTAACGAAGGCTAAATCTAAAACCAAGCAACCCATGAAAAAAGCAGCTAGGGGTAATGACACAATAGATGGCGGTCTTGGTGATGATGTCATTATTGGTGGCAAGGGAGATGACAATATAAATGGAGGATGGATAGGTTCCGGTGACATTGGTAAAATTCAAAGACTTTGCTATCACTGTAGATGATTTAATCTCGCTTATTAACGAAGGCTAAATCTAAAACCAAGCAACCCATGAAAAAAGCAGTTAATCGAATGAGATTTAAAATTAGAAATCTCATAGATGAAATCCACCATAAAACAGCTTAATTCCTAGTTCAAAACTTTGAAGAGTAATACTAAATCCGGTTGTCAAAACCATTTTATCATCAAGGAAGATAACCTGGATAAATTGAATGGCCAAGAAAGCTTATCTAGCTCCGCATTTGAGTTCATTTGAACTCAGACAAAAGTACCTTAAAAGTCAAGATTCTGTAGAATCCAGAAGATGGCACTTATACCAATTTCATAAAATATTGCTACAGTGGTTTTCTCTGCTGGTCGGAATTTAGAGATTAATACTGTAACGACCTTTTTTGAATTTGGTATTACTTTGGGAACTCTCCTTAGGGTAGACTCTAATACCAATTTCATAAAATATTGCAAAGCGTGACGACACAGGGAACACTTAACTGGGAACAGGGAACAGAGAAAGAAAAACATAAATATTAAAGAGGAAAAAAGGTGGAAATTTGAGAATTTATGGAATTTATAATTTTTTCTTTTAGGAATAAATCACAAATTAAGATGTAACTGCCTTTGCGTGAATTTGGTATAAAAAATAGTGCGTTCGCGTTCGCGTTGCCGAGCAAATCGCTGTAGGAATCAATTATGATTATGCCAAAGAAATCCTGAATAGATATAATAAGTGAGGAGAAGAAGGGATAAAAATATCAAAAATCAGCATTTGAGACCGCGAGGGGGTAAGAAGTCATTGCGACCGGACATGAATTGCTACCGGACATGATATGACTACTGTCGTGATCGGTATAAAATCTTTTGAAGTAGGAGTCAGGAGTCAGGAGTTATATAAAATCTGGTAGCATTGGTGTAATTAGATTCATAGTGTGGGGAGGGTGGGGAGATCAAGAAAGATTTGGCAATGGTGCTCAGATGGAATATTTTTTTATACCGAATTAAGCAAATTTGAGATCAGGAGGCGAGAGAATCACAAAGATTTAGTAGTTATGACGATTTGAGCATTTTCAGGACTTACGCAACAGCACTAATTATAGTGGATATATCTGGAATTATCACTGTATATAGCGGTACTGCGTAATATCATGTTCGGTTGAATACTTATAATATCTGTGGACTAAAGGCAGAAGGCAGAAGGGAAAGAGCAAGTTTAGAAGGCAGAAGGTTTATTATAACTGATTATCCGAACATGATATAAGTCCTGATTTTTTTGATGTCCAATCAAACGGATTTGAGATCATTTGTTTTTTTTTCAATATTTATCATTTTCTTTGTGGGTTTAATACCCCACCGTCAACGGGGGTGTTCACGCATTACTTGGGGGAGCGAATCCCCATGTAATTTTCCTCCTGTCTCCTGTCTCCTGTCTCCA
>NZ_JAAHGK010000195.1:0-7819 GCF_010672505.1 Okeania sp. SIO2B9
TCTAATTGATGTACCCAAGAATTATTAAATATATCACAAAAGTTAACAACTTGCACTATAATTGACAATAATTACTGTCAATTTTGTATTTTATACAGGGAACTCTATTTCTAGTAAAGTGAATTTCCTGAGTATCATTACAACTTCTGGATTGTTGATAATTAGGGTGTAATGAATTATCTTTAATCTAAAACAATTTATATTTCAGAGCAAAGTAAAAAATAATTTTTTTTCTTTTTAATTAATGGTGATACCTATGAAAGCTATTGATGTCAGTCAACATATTATTATCATTCCGAATCACCGCTTAGACTTAGCTGGAGCAAATGTGATTAAGCAGCAATTCATATCTCTACTAGAAAAAAACTACAATCTTTGGATTATTGATATGGCCAATGTGGAGTTTATAGATAGTTCTGGTTTAAGTGCATTAGTTATTGGTTTAAAAAAGGCTCGTGAACATGGCTGTAATTTAGCTATCTGTAACCTTAACCCCACAGCTAGATTGGTTTTTGAAATTACTCAGTTAGATAGGGTTTTTCAAATTTTTGATAGTATTGATGATGTTTTTTTAGATTCTCATGGAAAATTAATAACAGCTTAAGTTAAGCTGATTTTTAAATTCTCGGCTCAGATGCTAAATTTAATAGTAACTGAGCCGTTCTTACAGTAGTTCACTAATTATAAAAATACTATTCTCTTGAGATAAAACTTGATAATAATGCTAAGATAGAATATCATACCTATCTCAGCAAATATTTACTTAAATTAAGCATTTCCAAACGTCGGCATCTCTACAGAAGAACCTGGTTGTCCCTGACCAAAAGCAGGTAAATCTAGGCCATTAGCACGACGATTTCTAACTGCTAGACGATAACTAACACTTTGTAACTCTGCATGAAGTTGACGGTTTTCCTTTTGCAATATTTCCACTTTTTCAAGTACTTCTGCAAGTCGTTCGGAGAATTTTTGACGATAGACTTCTGGTAGCTCTTGTACTACTTGTTCTAACATTTGGGAGCGGTCTGTTAACTCTTGCACAGAATGACGTAAATTATATACTTCTGCATCTCGTTCAGAGATTTGTTCTTGATAAAAATTTACTTGTTGTTCAACTTCATTGAGTTGTTCCTTTAAACTCTGCATTTGAGATTGGTAACTTTCAGGAACTGTTGATGTTGGTACTATACTTGTATTTCCCTTAACTAATCGAAAAAGTTCTTGAGACAATTGTTGAATTAATTGGTCTCGCATTTGTAATTCTTCGTTAAGACGAGATACTTCAAGTTGAAGTTGTTGTGAATTTAACTTTTGCATCTGCTTCACTTTAAGTTTGCTCCTAATTATTCAGTAGTTCCTATATAACTTATATTTTATATTTAGAAATAGTATAGCTCTATAGCTAATATAATTAGACATCTTCAATAATAAAAAATAAAATCAATTATCCCACAGAAATTATCAATTCTTTCCCCCTACTCCCGACTCCCTTTTTTCTGGAGATGTCTATTGATAATGTAAAGGAAATAGGAGAGGAGTCTCCCCTATTTTAAGATGCTCAAGTTCTACTTTTTTGTTGAATTTGCCTTTTTTGGGTTAATCAAAACTCTCAAATTTGTTAGTCCAAATAATTAGGGTGCATCTCAATGCAAGAATAAAGCCAAAAAATTATCGCTTTTAGGCAACAGGCAACAGCTCATCTGGCAACAGGCAAAAGGGAATAGAGAATAGGGAATATATAGGAAAAAAGTATTTTTGCAAATATTGAGATGCACCCAATAATTATGTGCTGCCGTGAAACATTACTATTCCACTGCTGCTAATGGTTTTGGTCGTTCTTGAGTATCTGGTACAGTAGTATCTGGTGTAGTATTTTTGGGTACTTCCTGTTTAATCGTTAAGTAACGAATAACCTCTTCACTCAAACGCATTGCCCTCTCCAATACAGCTATTTGAGTCGGAGGACCTTGATAATTCATCTGAACATATGTACCTTCTCGATGATCGTTGATCTCATAGGCTAAACGACGCTTACCACGATGTTGAATTTCTATGTCGTAAGCGCCCTGCTCCTGCAATAAATCTTTATATTTTGCAATTTCTTGTTCTACCTGTTCTTCATTCAGGTCTGGACGCAGGATATACATTGTTTCATAAATGAATGGTTTCATGGAAATAATCTCCTTTCGGACTACATGGCTTCTAGCAAATTTATGCAGAAGCAAGGATCTTTTATCTTACAAAATTTTCACCACAAAGACAAAATAAAGGGTGTGAGTGTGAAAAATATTTAGCGCACTTGCATATAAACAGCTTCAGAAATAGTAGGTATTTCTGCGTAGCGTCCCATGACTGATTGAACTACTGCATAGATAAATGATGCTAGAATTCCGATGAATATCATATTAGAGAGAGTTTCCAGAATAAATCCTCCTAAACTTGCTCCCAAGATTTGCAGAATTAGACCACACAAGATTAAAATAATATCCAGTAAAATTGCTTGCATTGTATTGAAACGAATAAAGTGAGATATATTTTCATTTCTCACTACTAACAAGAACAGAGCGAAGAAAACTATTAGGCCAAAGAAGGGTATACCTCTATAAATCTGTAACAAAGGGCTAAGAAGAACTGGTATTATCTGTATGGGAGGGAACTGTTGGAATAAATATCTGCCATACACTAACCCATCTAGCAAGGGTAATAGATAAGGTAAGCTAGCAAAAATTCGGTCTTGAACAGTTGTAGAACCGCGCCAATTCATTGTAAAATACTCCTGAGTTTGATGATAAGTAAGTAAATATAAATTCAGGATAGCGCAGTAGTTAGATAACTTCAGCCCTGGATCGTATTTTGTGGCCTAAAAAATCACTAAACTTTCAAATTTTCAGTAATTTTAAGAAAAAAATAAAAATACTTTCTTTCTTTGGGAAAAAGTCAAAGGTAGGCCCTTCCTTACTAGGACTCAAGTTTCAAGCACAAGTGCCTAGTTTTTCACTATAATTAGGTAGATAGTCACCATCTAAAAAATGATGCAATAGAAGCAATACTTGTATTAGTCTACCTGTTGGTGCCTCTAAAAATATTATTCTATATTCTTCAAATAAGTAGTCCTAAATAATTGATCAAAAAAACAAAAAAGTAGATAATTAAAGTGTTAAGTGTTTAAAACTGTGTTTTGCTCAGTAATGAAGATATTTTCTACACAACTCAAATCTGAGCGAACTATTTTGTTTACTTTTAAGATACATTTAAATGATTAGCTTCAAGGCTAAATGCACTATTTTAATCTACTTTTAATTTTCATCCTGACTATAGTTTTTTTATTTGAGATGTAAATCTAGATAGAGTTTTTTGTTATAAAAAAAAGCGCACCGAACAAATACCCTATCTCCTGGTGTTTGCTACTAACTATATTAATGCTGTTTTTCCTCCTTTACTATTCCCTGTTTAATAGTACTTGGTTTTCACTTCCCAGATAAAAATGCTATATCAAACTAATAATTTTTTGTAATTATATGAAATCCGGTTATACAGGTTATACAATTATTGCAAAACTACCTCCACTCAATGTAGACATTTCACGGAATACCTCTAGATAATTGCCATGCTCAATTCTTCTTTTCTCCTGACTCGCTCTTCCTGACTCCTGACTCCGAGGGCTATACGATAAATTATCCGGATTCTATATTATTCTATACTGGCAACGCGGAAACCCATTTGACACTCATACTGATCTGCTTGAGTATCTGATAACTTAGGAACTGGATGACCACAACGTAATTGACCACCTTTCCATCGGGGTTGACCACTTCTATCGGCTAACAAACAACTTTGACAAACTTGTTGAGGAGCAACTAGCTGATTTTCCATTAAAATAACTAACATAAATTACACCTCCAGGAATATCCCATATGGTGTATCTATTGTAAGCGATGATTATAGCAGAAGTAGGTATATTGGTACAGAAATTAACATTTACTGAAGATGCAGTGATGAAATCAGCTTATGAAGTCAAAAGTCAAAATTTAAAAGTCAAAAGTCAAAAGTAAGATTTTAACTCAAAAGTTAAAAATTATGGGATGAAGTCAAAAGTCAAAATTTAAAAGTCAAAAGTAAGATTTTATAGGCTCGAAACTTTAATCTCATAGTAATTTCAGGAAATTATTTCATATCTACATATCTAAAAAAGTATGAAAATTTTGACTCACTTCCACTGATTTTAACAGAATTTGTAGTAATCAACTATTTATTCCCCCGCACTAGACCAAATTTTATTAATCCTCGTTCATATCCACTACTCATTAACTCCAAGGAAAGGGCAGCTTGAATTGTTGTCCAACCACTAAAGAGTAAGTTCATAATTACTTTAGGGTCAAAAGCTGATTCGATCACAATATTCCAGAAGGGAGCAGCAGCAGTTGACCAGTCAGCAGTGCAGATATTTTGAAAGCCGACATTTTGGGCGATCGCTTCATATTCTGGCAAAGAAATAACATAAGGCAGAGCATAGACGCGATATATTTCGGCTAGATGTCTCCTTTCATCGTCAGTTAGTTGTCCATAGGAGCTACCAACTGGACGATGACACCAAGTAGCCATAATTATAGTTCCACCTGGTTTGAGGACTCTATGGCATTCTTGCAAAAATTTCTGTTTATTAGGCATGTGTTCTCCACTTTCGAGAGACCATACCAAGTCAAATGATTCATCGGCAAAGGGCATTTCTAAAGCATTTGCCACTATAAAATTAGTAGTTTGACTTAAGTTGGCTACATCAGCTCGTTCTTTAGCTCTTTGGGCCTGGACGGGAGAAAGGGTAATGCCAGTGGCAGTGGCATGAAATTTTTCGGCTAAGTACAATGTACTACCGCCTATACCACAACCGACGTCCAGGATCGAGGTAGGAGGCCAAAAATTTGATTTTTCATTTAATGCTCCCCATTGAAGTAGTTCTTCAATCATGTCTATTTGGGCTTGTCGTCTATTTTTTTTCTGCTTACCATCTTGTCCATAATGGCCATGGTGCATGTGTTCGCCCCACGCTTGTTCCCATAGACTGGAGGAAGCATCATAGAATTGTTGAATCTGTTCGATTAAGTTTGAGGTCATAATTATTAATCAATTAAGATTGAGGATTTATTTTCCTGGACTATTATATAGCAATCATATTTCAGTTGTAAGATTTTAGTAGTAATTAGGAGTCAGGAGTCAGGAGTCAGGATTAAGAATATAAAAGGATTTTGATGGCTTTTAATTGTTATTAAATATCTCATAAATTTTTCCTGATTACTACATAATTTAACACAAAATTTAAAGGTTTAAAATTATTATTTTTCTAGAAAAAAATTAAGTGTTTGTAATTTTAGATGTTAATTTATGCCATTATTAATGTGAATTACTGTAAGCATTTAGGTGTCAGCTAGTCTCCTACTGAGAAACTATGTTAACAGCCATCAGCTATTAACTTAATTGCCCTTTTTTGAGGAATCAGAGTTGAAAGATTTAATAGAATTAAAAGTCTGAAATAAATTAGCTACTTGCTCACGACTCAATATTACTCAAATTCTTAAACTACTAATTTCTGAAAGCTGACCGCTAATGGCTTAATGGTTACGAATTAGTATAAGTTATTTGTGATTGAAATAACTCGCCTAAATTTTAAATATACATACTAAAAATTTGAAATGAGTTTAGCTAGAACTGTATGTAAAGGTTTTATTGCTGTTATTATTATTGGTGCTATATTACTCATGTTACCTATTTCTGTGAGTAATGGAAATTGGAGTCATCCTGTAACTGCTTTATTCACAGCAACTTCTGCTGTTTGTGTGACGGGACTTTCTGTTGTGAATGTGGGGGAATATTATTCTTTTTGGGGGCAATTATTTCTATTGTTATTGGTTCAAATTGGAGCTTTGGGTTATATGACTGCTACAACTATTCTTTTGTTGTTGCTTGGTCGTAAATTTCGTCTGCGGGAAAAAGTGGCTCTTCAGCAATCTTTGGAACAAGTAGGATTGGCTGGTGTAGAACCTTTAATTAAGTCGATTTTGGCTACAACAATTGTGTTTGAATTGACTGGTATTTTGTTGCTTTTGTTTGTTTTTGTTCCAAATTATGGGTTTAAAGAAGGTCTTTGGTATTCTGTTTTTCATAGTATAAATGCTTTTAATAACGCTGGTTTTAGTTTATATGCAGATGGGTTTATTAAGTATGTCAAATCTCCGTTACTAAATTTTGTGATTACTGGCTTGATTATATTTGGAGGATTGGGTTATCAAGTGATTATGGAAATATATTTATGGCTGAAAAGTTGTTGGAAAAAAGAGCAAGTTTTTCACACTTTTTCTCTACATTTTAAAGTGGTTACTAATACAAATATTTTTTTATTAATTTTTGGTATTATTACTTTTTTTATTGCCGAATTTAACAATCCTCAGACTCTAGAAAATTTTAACTTAGGGCAAAAATTAATTGCTGTTTGGTTTCAATCTGTTACTACTAGAACGGCGGGTTTTAATACTATTGATATTGGGAATTTGACTGATGCTGGTTTATTTATCACGATTGTTTTAATGTTTATTGGTGCTAGTCCGGGTAGCACTGGAGGGGGTATTAAAACTACAACTTTTAGAATATTATTGAATAGTACAAAAGCAGCTTTACAGGGTAGGGAAGAAGTTTTATGTTATCAACGTAAGATTCCGGTTATAGTTATTATTAAGGCTATTGGTGTGGTTTTTGCCTCAGGTTCATTAGTGGCGATCGCTACTACTTTAGCTGCTTTTGCTGACCCAGAATTAGAGTCAATTCAAATTTTATTTGAAGTTATATCTGCTTTTGCTACAGTTGGTTTATCTACGGGAGTTACTTCTAATTTTACAATTCCCGGGCAATTAGTATTGATTTTAACTATGTATATAGGTAGGGTGGGTGTCTTACTATTAGTTTCTACTATTTTTGCTGAACAAAATCCTAGTGCGGTTCAGTATCCAGAGGAAAATTTATTTGTATAATTTTTGAGTTTTAGGGAGTAGAGAGTAGGGAATAGAAAAGAAGAAAAATAACTTTACCTTAGTAACTTGAGAAACCCTATATTGATGCTAAAGTTAAAAACACAGCAAAAAAACTAAGAGAACAAATTTAGTTAGTTGTGAAAAATTTTTCTCAGCATTGGTAAAATCTGAAAATAGATATTTTGGAGGCAACGTTATTTTTGCTATTTATAGCAATGTGCGCTGGCATATTTACAAATTACAGGAACTGTCCAATAGCTAAAAATCTTATATTATCAGTTTTTTATTCCCCTATTGCCTGTTGCCTGCGCGCAGCGCCATACAATATAGAAGCTATAACGTTGAATTTTTAGTGAAATTATCGTCTTGGAATTTTTGGCAAAATTTAAAATCTGAAACTAAACAATTTGCAGTAATTGGTTTGGGAAGATTTGGTAAAGCAGTGTGTCTAACTCTGCATAATTTGGGCTATGAAGTTTTGGCTATTGATAGAGAAGAAAAAAGAGTAAATCAAGCTTTAACTGACAAAATATCTTCTCATGCTTTAGAGCTTGATTCAACAGAAATTAATGCCATTAAACAAGCTGGTATTTCAGATTTTGATACAGTAATTGTTGCAATTGGCAATTATTTGTCGGAAAGTATTATTACTACTCTCAATCTTAAAGAAGTAGGAGTAAAATTTGTAGTAGCTAAAGCTTCTTCAGAAACTCATGTCAAACTTTTAAACAAGGTTGGAGCAGACTATGTGGTATTTCCAGAGAGAGAAATGGGTTGCGAATTAGCACGATTATTGAGTA
>NZ_JAAHGK010000196.1:0-7807 GCF_010672505.1 Okeania sp. SIO2B9
CTAATACCTGTCGATGAAGTTATTAAAAGAGTATTGATAGGAGAAATAAGTGTTTCTGGAACTGTAGCAGCAATATTTTTAGGATTGGAATATTTGCACAAGTCGAATTTTATTTGAGGTGGCACATAATTAGGTGTTAGGTCTGATAAAAATTTTATTTGAGGTGGCACACAATTATTTTTTGCTTCTTCCTTCTTCCTTCTCCCTTCTTGAAGAAATTTATTAACTTGTCTATCTCAATCTACAGTCAACCCCAATCGAGATATTATTCTATGGAATTTAGAAATGAATTTGGTATTAAATTATTAATATTAGGTATCTATGGACTTATAATCAGAACAATCCTTACATGGACCGAAAGGGTTAACAGCACAACGGATGAGGGGAGACCTAGCATTGAACTTACAACTTAGGTCTCCTATAATATATCCTAATCCTTCAATATATTGTTGTTCTGGTTGACTAGATATAGTTGGTATTCCTGTATAGTTTACTGCCAATCTAATAGACATAAGTCTTTCTCTAGTTCGTGCTTTAAACTTGTGCAGTATCCACAAAGAAACTATCCAAGGAGTCATACCTATCAAAAAAATTAGTAAAATTTTAAACACATTTATTCTAATTTATTGCAACTTCAGAATTACTCTACTGCTGCAAATAATATCAATGAAAATTATTTATTTTTTGCAGCAATAAATTTAGATTATCGGTTAATCAAAATCTTGATATTTGTTAGATTTGAAGATGGAAAATTTTTTTCCACAAATAATGTATCGGGTATCTCACTGTCTGCTTTAACCACAGGAGATAGAGAAGTAAAGGGCAATTTAATATCAGATAAATCTATCCCAGCAAATATATGTAAAGATAAAGTAACAGCAACTGCTAACCAAAATTTTTCCCACATCTCACACCTAAATTTAATTTTACTTAAAATATAGAACAATTAGTCTTAAGGCTACCGTGGATTAAAATCCGACGAGTCACCTTTCATCCATCGCTTAAAAGACGATGGCTTTCATGCTCCCATGTTATTTAGGTAAATATTACAAAACAAACTTACTAATTGTCTGTGACTTGAAAGTAGGTAAAATCGTGAGTTTAATCACTGTTTAATTAATTAATAAATCAAGATCAATTAGTTCAAATAATTCAGATGTAAGCTGGGAAGACTCTGGCGACATATCCCTATTTAGTCCACTCCGAGCGGTTGAAGTTAAAAATGTAGAAGTTATAGCAGTCTAAGCACAAGGTTAGAAGATATCAAAAGCTTAAAACTCAGATAACGCCAGATTTTTCCTTGTTTCCTAGATGAATAAAGTCTTCTCTACTTCTTCCTTATGTTAGGAGTTACGTATAACCACCAAATATAGTAGGGGTTAACCGCTGTCAACCCCTACAAATGGCGTATAATATAATATTTTGCGTAAATCCTGTCTGTCCTATAGCATTACGTCTTTTGGCGCTTGACAATAAATTTTAGTTGTAAAGGAACAACGGTGCGACTCCCCGAGGTGGGACATACCCAAGGGAATGCTGACCAAGAGAGGAAATAGATGAATGTCCTAACATATTTGCGTAGCGCTATAGATAACCAAATTCCTTCTTCCTTCTTCCTTCTGCTATAGCAGGAGTTATTGAACGATAAAATTACCCCATATACCAAACATATAGTGGGAGTACATCAACTTATGCTGACAAAAATACTGGCCTTAACTGTTGGTCTTGGTAGTTTAGCCTTATATCTGGTGGCCTTTTTCTTTCCAGAAGTCCATCGAAAAAATGATTTTATCTGGAGTGGTTTAGGTCTTTTCTATGGCTTAGTATTATGGTTCTGTGCAGGTAGAATTACAGGTGCAGTGTTATTGGGTCAAATGGCAAGTGTAGCTTTATTAGGTTATTTTGGTTGGCAAACCCTGACATTGCGTCGCCAAGTTACTCCAGTAGTAGAGCAAACAAAAATATCTACTCAGAAAGGTACTAAAGATAAAACTCAAGAACAATCAACTACTGTTCCTCAAGCACCATCTACAGAAGAAGTAGACACTATCTCAAAATCAGATATTACGGAAATAGCTACCTCTATTCAAGAGGAAGAAAATGAAGTTAAACCTGCGGAAACTGAATCTGAATTAGTATCATCTGAAACTAATTTAGATTCAAGCAATATAACAAAAGATTCTGAGGTAGATGCAGTTACAAATATGGCAGAACAAAATGTCATAACAGATACGACGAAAGATGTTTCAGAAACACCCCAGAATTCACAGAAAAGTTCATCTAAAAAAGGTGGTGGTTTTTCTCAGTTATTGACACCTGTTAGTGGTCTATTGAGTAATATTAAAAATGCAATTCAAGGTAAAGATAGTAAAAATACAGATACAAATTCTGACTTAGTATCCAAAGAAAATCAAGTTGAGACAGAAGAATTAGTCTCTAGTGAAGAAGTTACTTCTGAGGTTAATAGTTTAGTTAGTGATGGAAAAGAAAATTCATCTGATCCAGAACTTTTAGTAGATAAAGAAGCACCTGTTGTATCTGATGTACAAAAAGAGACTACTTTGGAAGAAGTTGAGGAAGAATCAACTATATCTTCAGATATAAATTATACATCTACGGATTCCGAAAAAGCTATTTTAGAGACTAATACACAAAGTATTGAAACTCAAGATAGTTCGGTGTCATCAGACGAAATAACTACTCAAGATAGTGAAAAATTGGAAGTAAAAGGTACTTCCATTTCTTCTGAGGAAAAATCTGAAAATAAGAATTTAGAATCAGATTTATCAAAGGATAGTACAGACAAGTCAGTAGATCCGTAAAGTTACAATTTTGCAGACTAAGAACTCAGTAATAACAAATACAAAATATTGAGGGAATTGGCAGGGAAAATAGCAGACCAATTCCCTGTTTTTTGATTGTATAGCAGAAGGAATAAGGAAAAATCTGGCATTGTCTGAGTTTTAAGCTTTTGATACAGCAGATTCCACTAAGTGTGAGATACACCCATCGCGGGCAAGATGTCCGCACTACAAACATTTAATTTGTAGGACTTGCGCAGAGACTCTACATATAGCGAGGGCGCCATTCGGAGCTTGGCGTTAGCCAATACCATTCGCCCCTACAAATGGTACTTTAAAAGTTAATTTGCGTAAGTCCTGATAATGACGAATCTTAGACTAGAAAATGTTTTTCCAACTGTTCCCTGTTCCCTGTTCCCTGTTCCCTGCTATATAATTTTCTTTCTTAGATTTATAGAGGTTTTTGAGTGAGCAAAAATTCAGTAGCTAGACCTTTTTTAAAATGGGCAGGAGGTAGTGCGATTCGTTAGGTCGAAACTGCTTTTAGGAGCGGGGGATGACCTGGGTTGATTTTTTTAGATCAACTACAACTGTAGAGAGTTTCTAGGTTTAAGTCCTAGCATCGAGATGTTCGATTGAATCCATTATCCCCATTAAGGAGAGTGGCGCTCGAATTAGTGAAGCGGGATAAAAAGCAGGTAATAACTAAACTATCTAGGTTAAATCCCTGCGAGGGAGGTCGAAAGGGTTAACATTTGTGAACTGATGATTGGAAGCGTCGTTAGTCCAAGATGGAGATACGATAGGTCAAGTCTCTATCCAAATATAGCAATAGACAGATGGGGTGCGGACATAGACTGTTAACGAAGTCAGAACTCAGAACTCAGAACTCAGAAGTCAAAAGTTATTTTTGTAACGGGGATTTGAGCAACTCTCCAAAAATATTGCGCCAATCAAGGCGGGGTTGCGCGACCCTTATGATTTTGATAATGATCTTTAGACAGGGAAATTTTTTTCCTACTGTTCCCTGTTCCCTGTTCCCTGTTCCCTGTTCCCTGTTCCCTGCTATAGGAATGAGAATCAGAGAATTTCCTCTTTCTGATTAACATCCTTCTCTTACCGATAAGAGCATTCCTCGGCGTATAGTCAGAACCCAACCCGACCAGACAAAACCTCTACGGAACGAAGTAACCCGAATAAAGTTCTCATTGAGTAGGCAGCCAAGCTATAAACTTTATTGGGGAAGGATGATGTCAAAAGCTAATGTCTGGAGTAATTTCCAGGATATGCAGACGGACATCCCTAAGTCTAGAGAGTAGAAACTAAGTAAGAGGCAAAATGACCAATACGAGTGAAACAACTACGGTGGAAATGAAATGGAGTGATATTAACTGGAAATCGGTTAATAGAGCAGTATTTCGCCTTCAGAAAAGAATCTACAAAGCGTCGCTAAATGGTGATACCAAAACTGTCAGGAAACTACAGAAATTACTGGTAAAGTCTAAATCAGCTAAACTACTCGCAGTCAGGAAAGTAACACAGTCCAATATTACCCGACAAAATACTCCAGGAATTGATGGAATAGCTCAAATAGCCCAAAAAATTCAACTGGATGGCAAAGCTCAACCTGTCCGCAGGATTGAAATTCCTCAGCGAAACAAACAGGAGAAAATACCATTCGGAATACCCACCATGGAAGATTGGTCTAAACAGGTATTAGCTAAAATAGCTCTAGAACCAGAATGGGAAGCAAGGTTTGAAGCTAACTCTTATGGTTTCAGACCGGGAAAAAGTGCTAAAGATGCGATCACAGCTATCTATAGTGACATCAAAAAAACAAGTTACTATGTTCTAGGTGCTGAAATAGAGCAGTGCTTCGACCAAATAAACCATGGAAGATTATTGGATAAACTCAATACTTATCCAGCTATGCGTCGTCAAATTAAGGCATGGCTTAAAGCAGGGGTTATTGAAAAGGATGTCTTCTACAAAGCCGAAAATGGTACTGCAAAAGGTGGTGTAATTTCTCCGTTATTAGCTAACATAGCTTTACATGGAATGCAGGAAGCATTACAAGAGGTATTTTCTGAGAAAAATACCACCTATGGGATACAACCTGATATCAATTTCAATCCACCTCTATTCCATAGATATGCGGGTAATTTTGTTATCTTGCACGAAAGCAAAAAGGTGATAGAGGAATGCCTGGAAATTATCAATGACTACTTGGAAAATATTGGTCTAAAACTCAAAGACTCAACAACAAGAATTGCTCACACTCTAGGAGATGGAAAAGTTCAGACAGGATTTGACTATCTAGGGTTTAATGTTAGGCAATATCCAGTCAAAGATATAAACAGTGCAACGGATGGAAATGGTAACAAACTAGGGTTTAAAACTCTCATAAAACCTACAAAGGAAGCTATCAAACGCCATACCAGAGTCCTAAAACATACAATTCGACTGTATCGCAATGCAGCGCAAGAGAAATTAATAGAAGTGCTAACACCTAAAATAAGGGAGTGGAGCAATTATTATGACTCTGTGGTAAGTTCAAGAGTCTTCGCAAAGATGGATAATATCTTATTCCATCAACTTCTCAGATGGGGATACTATCGTGCCTCCATGCAGGGTAAAAAGCATACTGTAAACAAATATTGGGGAGTTGATAAGGGACAAGGATGGAAGTTTATCACACCAGACGGGAAAGTATTGCGAAACCATAAGGAGAGTTGCTCACACTGATTATGGCACGGATATACGGATAGGTCAGGGAGTGGGGGAGTTGCTCACACTGATTATGGCACGGATATACGGATAGGTCAGGGAGTGGGTAGGGACGTTGCATGCAACGTCCCTACAGGGAGTGGGAGAGTAATTATAGAATTATAAACATAGGTATTATATAACCGGATTCTACATAATTACCAGTGAAGACAACCTGGAAATAAACCATATAATTCCCTATAATTCCCTAGTATTTTACCAGTGAAGACAACCTGGAAATAGACCATATAACTCTCTAATATTTAGAGGGTAAAAACAATATGGCTAACAAAAAATTCCTGCACAATTACTGCCATCATCAGAAAATTTTTCAAGATGGTAGTCGCGATCGCAAGTCAAACTAGCTAGGAGGAGCTGAATGAAGGGGAACTTTCATGTTCGGTTCTGAAGGAGAGTTTGGGATAGTGATATCCCATTCGACTCTAACAAAGACAATTATTGCCTGAGTTAATCAAATATATTGATGAAAAATCTCTAAAAAAGCATACCTATTATGAACCTTTCATTGGAGGTGGAGCGCTTTTATTTGAGCTACAATCAACTAGGGCAGTTATTAACGATAAAAATCCGGAATTAATTAACTGTTACCAGGTAGTTAAAGATTCATTGGATGATTTAATTGTGGAGTTAAAAAAACATCAAGAAAAAAATAGTCCAGATTATTATTATGAAGTAAGAAATTTAGACCGTATGTCTAAATATAAAAGTTTGTCAGCAGTAGAAAGGGCTGCCAGAATTATCTATTTGAATAAAACTTGTTACAACGGTTTATTTAGAGTGAATTCTCAAGGTCAATTCAATGTTCCTTTTGGCAAATACAAAAAACCTAAAATATTAGATGAAGATGTTTTAAAAGCTGTTAGTAAATATTTAAACAAACCTCAAGTAAAACTATTAAATATGGATTTTGCAGAGGCTGTTAAGAAGGCAAAAAAAGGTGATTTTATCTATTTCGATCCACCTTATGACCCAGTTTCTGATACAGCATCTTTTACTGGATATGATGCTAATGGTTTTAACCGGAATGAACAGGAAAGATTGAAGGAAGTTGTTGATAATTTAACAGAGAGAGGTTGTCGAGTTATGTTGAGTAATTCTCAGACTGGTTTTATTATGGATTTATATCAAGATTATCATGATAAAATTCACATAGTTAAGGCAGCACGAAATATCAATTCTAAAGGTTTGAAAAGAGGTAAAGTTAATGAAATTATAGTTTTAAATTTTTCAGTTTAGAGTCGAGGGTGTACCCCTCCGGGGGAGCTTTTTCTAGTTGGGCTTTAGCCCTAATAATAGCCTAATTATAACTGTTCTACTAATAGCGTAGCTCCCCTGGAAAGGGCACATAATATTAATTAGGTTAGATATAAATTAATACTAAATCTAGCTTGGCATATTTGCGGAATAAATTGTAGGGTTACAAAAAGAGGAAGTAAATCATAGGGAAGCTATGTTTCTTATTTATTACCAAAATAAATTTTTTTATCAAAATAATTGGGTCTAAAACTCCGCCTTTTAAGGCAAAATGTTTTTGGAGACTTGCTTAAATCTCCGTTACAAAAACAACTTCTGACTTCTGACTTCTGACTTCTGACTTCGTTATAATTCAGCTTCTGGTAACCACAATAAATCTGTTACTCCGAAATCTTTGCCACATTGACTAATTAAAGTAGTAAGTTGACCGCGATGATGAGTTTGATGATTGAAAAAATGTAAGAGTAAGAACCAAACTGGAAATGTACATTCTCGTTTCTGAGACCTACTTGTAAAAGTCAAAGTTTCAGACAATTTTTCATCTGTTAACGAATCAATATAACTCTGAATTTCTTTGTCTGTTTTTTGACGTTCTTCCCATAATAAATCGAATTCATAAATTAATTCTTGTCTTAAAGATTCAATTTCAAAATTATAATTTTCAAAACGACTTAACCACAATTTATCTGCTAACAAAATATGGTTGAGTGTGCCGTGAATTGAATTAAAAAATGCTCTCTTATCTTCCCGGCGTATTTCATCGGGTATGGATGCACAAACTTGGTAAATTTTTTCGTTCATCCATTGATTATATTGAGATAATCTTTGAAAATAATCGGTTGTTTTCATTAGACATTTCTAGAAAAGAGGGAGTAATTAATTGATAATGGATAATTGATAATTGATAATTGATAATTACCTCTGGTTAAAACAGTTACGGAATTGAATATAAGGAAATATCCTAG
>NZ_JAAHGK010000197.1:0-7805 GCF_010672505.1 Okeania sp. SIO2B9
TTTTTTATCATTTTCTTTGTGGGTTTAATACCCCACCGTCTACACGGTGTTCAAAATTACTTGGGGTGAGAATCCCCATGTAATTTTCCTCCTGTCTCCTGTCTCCTGTCTCCTGTCTCCTTCTTCAATCCCCCTTCCGGAGCTGTTGCCTGTTGCCTCTCTTGGTGCGCATTCCCTTGCGACTGGCGTCGTCGCGGGGTCGCACCGCTGTTGCCTGTTGCCTGCGCACAGCGCTATACAAAGTATTTCCGTAATTGCGACCGACAGGAAAGCAATCTCAAATCCTAATTTTTCGTACCTTATATCATGTTCCCCCTCCGGGGGAGCTACGCTAACGCTTGAATACTTATAAATGACTGTTGTGAGTCCTCAGGAGTCAACCCACCCCTCGCCCCTCCCCCTCCCAGGAGGGGAAGGACCGAGTCAGGAGGAAATATTGGAGAAAAAGAACAAATATTCGTATTGGGGGTATTGATAATTTAAGTATTTGTTTGGTACTGTCGATACCCGGATCCCTTAAATTTTATTATAACTGATTATCCGCAATTCGTAGCTCCCCCGGAGGGGGAACATGATATTATGCGTAATATCAAATCCGGTTGAACACTTATTATATAGTTGGGGGAGTAGGGGAGTAGGGGAGATTGAAGGCTTTAAGTATAGTTATAAACATATACTATATAACCGGATTCTATATAAGTCCTGTTTTACACGAACAATACTAACGGACATGATATTACTGATACATCGATTAATATTCAAGTGAATTAAATACTGTATCATGTCCGGATAATTAGGGTTTGCTGATGGAAGTCTTTTGTTCAACAATTAATAATTAATAATTAATTATTACCTATCCTTGAAAAGAATAGGATTGACTAATCATGAAAATTTTTCTTTATTATCCCCTTAAAAGGGGAGGCGCATACCCACAATTTTTCGGTAAGAGGAGGAGTCAGGAGTCAGGATGACCGAGTCAGGAGAAATGGGAATTATAGAGGAGATAGTAGCAAGAATCGTCCCTTAATTTTTCTGCCCAACTCTTGACCAAAATCCGCTCATTTTTGAACCATTACCACCTAAAACCTCGCACTTTTTGATACTTAAAAAGGCTAAAACCTTTATCTGTAAATACTTTTAGATTTAATCAGCAAGCCCTAATTAGCGATCAAAAAAACTTTCTCCTTTTCCTCCTCTTCTTTCTTCCTTCTTTCTTTCCTCCTGGCTCAGTCCTCCTGACTCGGTCTTCCTAAATAATTAAGATTAATATCATACACGCGCTTCACCAACGCCGATTTTTTGCTCAGTTAAGCTACAATAATATAATACCAAAAATAAAGATGATTGGGATATCAAGAAAAACTGCTTATGAATGCTCAAGCTACAGTTACAAATAAAGCATTATTAAATGGTAAAGGATTACCTCCTTTTGAATCGATTAAACCAGAAGATGTAGTCCCTACAATGACAGAACTTCTAACAGAATTAGAGCAAGAATTAACAAACTTAGAAGCCACAGTTAAACCTACTTGGAATGACCTAGTAGAACCCATACAAAAATTAGTAGACCGTTTAAGTTGGAGTTGGGGAATAGTAGGGCATTTAATGGGAGTAAAAAATAGCCCTGAACTAAGAAAAGCTTATGATGAAATACAACCAAAAATAGTAGAATTTTCTAATAAACTCAGCCAAAGCAAACCTCTTTATCAAGCCTTCAAAAAATTACACAATAGTGATAGTTGGCAAAATCTAGATTCAGGACAAAAACGCATAGTTGAAGCTGCTATCAGAGATGCAGAACTTTCTGGAGTAGGTTTAGAAGGGGAACAGCGAGAACGTTTCAACACCATTCAACTAGAATTAGCAGAACTTTCTACAAAGTTTTCCAATAACGTCCTTGATGCCACAAAAGCTTTTAGTCTCACATTGACAAACAAAGAAGAAGTCGATGGTTTACCTCCCAGTTTATTAAGTTTGGCAGCTCAAGGTGCCAGAGATGCTGGAGCAGAAAATGCAACTCCAGAAAGCGGACCATGGCGCATCACTCTCGACTATCCCAGTTTTGCGCCCTTCATGCAGCACAGCAAACGACGGGAGTTACGAGAACAACTGTATAAAGCTTTTATTAGTCGTGCTTCTAGTGGGGAGTTAAACAACTATCCTTTAATTCAACGTATTTTAGAGCTACGTCAACAAAAAACTCAAATTTTAGGCTTTAATAGTTATGCAGAACTGAGTCTCGCTAGTAAAATGGCGCCTGGTGTTGAAGCAGTGGAAAAATTATTAGAAGAGCTACGCAGTGTGAGTTATGATGCTGCAGTTACAGACTTAGAAGAATTGAAAAAATTTGCTGCCAGTAAAAATGCCCTAGAGGCAAATGACCTAAAACATTGGGATACCAGTTTTTGGGCGGAAAGACTGCGGGAAGAAAAGTTTGCTTTTACTGCCGAAGAGTTACGACCATATTTCCCACTACCCCAAGTTCTTGATGGTTTATTTGCTTTAGTCAAACGGATATTTGGTATTAATATTACTGCTGCTGATGGGGAAGCACCAGTCTGGCATCAAGATGTGCGTTATTTCCAAGTTAGTGATGAGAAAAATACACCCATCGCTTACTTCTATCTTGATGCTTATAGTCGCCCGGCAGAAAAACGGGGTGGTGCATGGATGAATGAATGTATTGCTCGCGCAAAGCTTATGGAAAATGGTCAAACTACTTTGCGTTTGCCAGTAGCTTATTTGCAATGCAACCAAACACCTCCTGTAGATGGTAAACCTAGTTTGATGACTTTTCGTGAGGTAGAAACTCTTTTCCATGAGTTCGGACACGGTTTACAACATATGTTGACAACGGTTGACTATGCAGGAGCTGCTGGTATTAATAATGTAGAGTGGGATGCGGTGGAGTTACCCAGTCAGTTTATGGAAAACTGGTGTTACGACCGCGCCACATTATTTGGAATGGCAAAACATTATCAAACAGGGGAAACTCTGCCAGAACATTATTATCAGAAACTTTTGGCTGCCAGAAATTATATGAGTGGCAGTGGGATGTTACGTCAGTTGCACTTTGCGCTAGTTGATATTGAGCTACATCATCGTTATCAACCAGGTGCTGAGGAAACAGTGATGGATGTGCGTAACCGCATCGCTAAAACTACTACTGTGTTAGCTCCATTGCCAGAAGATTCATTTTTATGTGCTTTTGCACATATTTTTGCTGGCGGTTATGCTGCTGGTTATTATAGTTATAAGTGGGCAGAAGTATTGAGTGCTGACGCTTTTGCTGCCTTTGAAGAAGCTGGTTTAGAAGATGAAGTAGCGATCGCCACTTGTGGTAAACGTTTTCGAGATACAGTATTAGCATTAGGTGGTAGTTTGCATCCGATGGAGGTGTTTAAAACTTTCCGAGGTCGGGAACCTAATACTGAACCTTTGTTGAGACATAGTGGTTTGATAGCTACTGTGTAAACTAATAGAAATCTCCTCCACGCATAGGCAGCTTTGCTGTAGGCAGTAGAGGGAAAGAATTTTTCTGTACGAATGTTTGTTACGAGGCACAGTAGTGGGAGCATCTTGCTCCCGTGCCTGTATTCCTTTTTGGGCATTGCTGAGAGGCCGGATGAATATTATAGAGGGAGTAGGCAGCTTTGCTGTAGGCAGTAGGGAACCCACCCCTCGCCCCTCCCCCTCCTGGGAGGGGAAATAATTGATAATTTATGTGTGAGAATTGATTTGATTTGGGATTTTTACCAGATGTCTAATAGACATCTCCTCCACACATAGGCAGCTTTGCTGTAGGCAGTAGAGGGAAAGAATTTTTCTGTCCAAGGAGTGAAAATATCAGGAACGGGAAAATATCAGGAACGGGCAAGATGCCAATTCCACAAAACTATTAAAATCATCCCACATTTATGCAACGCCAACTTTATTATCAGTATTATCAGTAATTATCGGTCGTTATATAGAGTCAGGATGTATTATAACTTATGTTAGAAGTACAACTCTTGGTCAAGGAATTGACTTGAGTAACTGTCAACCATTTAATTATAAAAATATATTATTTGTTCATAATGGCTATATTGATAAATTCAGATTTACTCTTTATAAATAAATAAGCGATCGCCTCAAATAAATTCCTTATTTATTGATTAAAGGCAATACAGATTCAGAGCATATTTTTGTATTGTCTTGCAGCAACTAGCAGTTTGATATTTTGCATAATCTAATATCAGGAATATTGATATATTTAATCCTAAGGTGTTGGTAATTTGAGGTATGATATCATGTCCGGATAAGAGCGCGATAGAAGTCCATGACCTTTACGCGACCAAAAAACTTTATCCTTCTACTCCTGTTTCTTCTTCTTTCTTTCCTACTAACTCGGTCTTTCCACTCCTGGGAGGGGTTAGGGGTGTTCAACAATTAATAATTAATTATTAATTATTACCTCTCCTTGAAAAGAAGAGGATTGACTCAAAGGAAAAATTTTTTCTTTTTTCCCCTGAAAAGGGGAGGCGCATACCCACAATTTCTCGGTAAGTAATTAAGATTAATATCATACACGCGCTTTACCAACGCCAATCCTAATTTTGCTAGTTTCAAGAACAACCTATATCGACTTTACGAATTAATATCAATTTCATTATTTTTTTTTGATATAGTTAACCATTTAATGATAGAAAGTTTTTGATTTTATCAGCTTAAAGTAGGCCATTATTATCGTTGAAATATTGGACTTTATAACAAATTGGCCTGACCTGAATCCTTACCAAAAATTTAGCAATAATCCTTAATAAAATTTAACTCTATGGATAATTTCATCAGTGGTAAAATGTATTATTAAGAAATGTTTAGCTTGTGCATCAAAAAACTTATACTGTAAGCATTCAGCTGTCAGCCATCAGCTATCAGCTATTGCTTTTAGTTGACGATCAAAGCTTTATTAATTGTCTTACTACAAAAGTTGGCTCCCTTGCTCTTAAAGTCTATATTAATTTAAGCACTGTCTTTAAGGAGAGAGTCTTGTTGCTGATAGCTGACAACTAATAGCTGTTTGCGCAGCATTCCGGAGGAAATGCTTACCTTATACTTGTTTATAGACAGAAGCCAAAAAATATCTGGATTGTATATTTTTAAAGACAATCAGAGAATGATTAGTGTCGCTAGAAATTGCCGATTAATTAATAAATAAGGAGCATTATAATGTCTGAAGTCGCTACTAAAAACCTCACCTTTTGGGATACTACCGACTATAAGTATCCAGGGTTTGGCCAAACAGCGCAAATCTCTGATGGTCTCGGAGGTACAATAGGTATAACCTACAATCAAATAGACTATAATGACCGTGGTTGGAAAGGAAAGCCAAATGGAGATACCCCCATTACAGAAGACCGCCTCCTATCTGGGGAAATAGAGAATAAATTTAGCTTAACAGGTAAAGTAAAAGGTATCACTGTTACTATGCCTCAAATCAGGACTATAGGACGTGAAAATAATTATTCTGTTACTCTAGATTTTAGTAACTACAAAGCTTCTCTAACTGGCTCAAAAGCAACTGATGGCGCTACCTGTGGTGACACATATTTGGCCATATCAAGATTTTTCAACGGTACTGCAGCTGGATATACAACCATAAAAGTCACAGCAACAACTCTAGATGGTAGTCCACTAAATTTAACTGACTGGAAATTATTCAACAGTGGCACTCTTGGCCAAGGAAATAATGCTCGTGTATTCCTAGATGCAGCGACTCAAACTATCTCTGGTAAAAACTCTCAAGGTAAACAAGAGTTTTGCCCAACTCCACCCAACCCAGGTACTTCTTTTGGCACAGATACGGGTCTAGGTTTGTTTCAGTTACCGAGCGACCAACGTTATACATCTATTACCCTTACTTTTAAACAAAAAAAGATTAAAGGTGTAATACCTAATGATTTACATGATATTTATGTTGCTAGCAATACTACCTCTACAAGTCCAATTAGCAAAATGCCTGAAACTAAACCTATGGATATAAGTAGTGGTTTACAACTGCATCTGCCATTGAATGAAATAGTGGAAAATGCTGCTAAGGAAAAAGAAGTAGTTGATATTTCGGGAGGAAAACTCAATGGCAAAGTTCATGGTGCAACAATTGTTGCCGACTCAAACTTTGGTAACTGTTTAAGTTTTGATGGGGTAGATGATTATATCCAAATGCCGGAAATGAATATTGACTATTCAAAGGGTATTACTGTAGAAGTTTGGGTGTATTATAACAGTTTCAAGTACCAATCAAGAGTTATTGATTTCGCTAACGGTCCTGGTAAAAACAATATCATTTTTGGGAATCATACTACAACAAATGATGGATTATTAGTTGTGTTTGTTGGTTCGACCAGAAAAGCTATTGAGGTAAAAGGGATACTCGAAGCAAGTAAGTGGCTTCATCTAACAGCAACAATTGATGAGTCAGGAAATGCCAAGGTTTATAAGAATGGTCAAGAAGTAGGGGGAGGGTTGGTAGCTGTCCCCAATAGTGTTAATCGAACCAAAAACTATATCGGCGTAAGTAATTGGTCAGGAACAGGATATTTTCACGGAAAAATGACAAACCTGCGGATTTATGACCGAGTATTATCACCAGAAGAAATTAACGAATGTATGAAAGTGGATGGAACTCCTCCACCTATGGATATAAATAGTGGTTTACAACTGCATCTGCCATTGAATGAAATAGTGGAAAATGCTGCTAAGGAAAAAGAAGTTGTTGATATTTCAGCAGGAAAGCTCAATGGAAAAGTTTATGGTGCAACAGTTGTAGCTGAACCACGCTTTGGCAATTGTTTAAACTTTAATGGGAATCATGATTATGTGATCATTAATCCCATGCCCAACTTTCCCTCGGAAGCAATGACAGTATTATGTTGGGTTAGATCGAACAACCAACAGAAAGAAGGTACAGTTATCTCATACGCAAAATCTTCCGCACAGAGGTATAACGAGTTTCAAATATACAACATTAAAAATATCACACCCACTGTTAATAACAAGTGGTATAGTACGGGAGTTGCTTTCAACGATGGTGAATGGCATTGTGTAGCAATTACTTGGCAAAGTAGCGATGGACAATTTAAAGTGTACAAAGACGGAAAAGAAGTACACTCTAAAGTCATTAGTCAAGGAAATCCAATTGCCACTGGAGGAGCACTGGTATTAGGGCAAGAGCAAGATAAGCTGGGAGGAGGATTTGCTGCTAACCAAGCTTTTCAGGGGCAAATGGCTCATTTGCGGATGTATAACCGAGTATTATCTCCAGAAGACATCAATGAATGTATGAAAGAAGATGGAACTCCTCCACCTATAGATATTAACCGTGGTTTACAATTCCATCTGCCACTGAATGAAATTGTCGAAAATGCAGCTAAAGAAAAAGAAGTTGTTGATGTTTCAGCAGCAAAGCTAAACGGCAAAGTCAATGGAAAACCAATAATTGTAGCAGACTCCAAGCTTGGCAATTGTCTAAGTTTTGACGGTGTGGATGATTATATCCAAATGCCAGCAATGAATATTGACTATTCACAAGGTTTGACTGTAGAAGCTTGGATACACTATAACAGCTTTAAGCATTGGTCAAGAATTATTGACTTTGGCAATGGTACTCCAAATAACAACATTGTGTTTGCTAACGAAACCACAACAAGCAATCTATGTTTCGATAGTTTTAAAGGAACAACTTCCAACAGGGTACAAGCAAATGGAAAGCTAGAGTTGAGCAAATGGCTACATTTGGCAGTAACAGTTGATGGTTCGGGGAAGAC
>NZ_JAAHGK010000198.1:0-7768 GCF_010672505.1 Okeania sp. SIO2B9
TAAACAATTTCCGACTATAAAATACCTAATTTTGAAGACCTTTTGTTGGAGCGTGATTGTCTACAAGATGAACTAGAAACAATCAAACTAGACGCATATCGTCTGAAACGAGAAACTAAAGGAATTAATCAAGAAGAAGCTCAAGCAATATGGCAAACAGTAGGAGAAGCAGAGCAAATTACCAGACAGAAAAAAGAACAAATTGAGAGATTAAATAAGGAAATAGAAGATTTAAAAAAAGACGAAGAAAAACAACGCAGAGAAATAGAAAAATTAGCCACTCAAGATAAACAAACAGAAACTTTAGCAAAGCAACTAACACTAGCAAGAAGTCTTTATGAAGCCACAGATGAACTAATACAATGGCGCACAGAAGAAAGAAAACAAACCATCGAAGATAAAACCTCTAAAATTCATCGCCAAGTCACTAATAAACCAGAAGAATATCAAGGTATAAAAATTCAGCCAGACTATACTTTAGGAGTCAAAAATGCAGTAGGTCAAATTATCGACCCAGAAACCTTAAGTGCAGGAGAAAAAGAAGCTTTAGCCTTCACTTTTATCACAGGATTAAATTTAGCATCTGGTACAGCAGCACCTTTAATTATGGATACTCCTTTTGGTCATCTAGACACCAAACATCAGAAAAACTTAATTAAATCATTACCAGAAATTCCATCCCAGGTAATAGTTTTAGCAACAGACCGAGATTTTCCCTCGCATCTTTTAAATATTGTGGAACCTCACATTGCAGGTACTCTCAATATTCGCCGTCTTGGGGCAACAAAGGATGCTTCCGTAGTAGAGGAAGAAAAATGAAACGTATCGACCCCAACGCAACTATTCGCCCCACACCAGAAGCGAGAGGTTATTTGGACGCCCTCAAAAGTCAGGCCGTTTTCGGACGCATGATAGATGCTTATGTCTTTGCAGCAGCTTACGCCATCAAACAAAATGCTGATATCTCCCAAGTTACTCTCACAGGTCGCCAGGATATGGCAATTATGAAAATTGTTGATGATGAGGTACGTCTGGCACTAGAAGCAGGAGTTTATGCCATAACTAAACGCAACGGTCAACCCCAACCTAGTGAAAGTCGGGAAGTTCTGGAAATTATCACAAAATATGCAGAAGTGGGACTGAATTTGTTAAAAGTACGATGGGAAAGAAAGACTGGTACTCAAATTCAAGACGACATTCGCAGAATTATTACTGGCAAAACAGAATAAATGTCCACTTGACGAAGTCAGAAGTCAGAAGTCAGAAGCGAGTGTGTAATTCTGAGGTCCCCTCAGAATGTAAGACACACTTCATTTCAGTCAGAAGTTAACCCACCCCTAACCCCGACCGTGGAGGGGAAGTAGGGGATTTGAGCAACTCTCCAAAAACCCGATCGCCTTAAAAAGCGGGGTTTTAGACCCATATTATTTTGATTAGGACTTACGCAGATACCCTATATATAGTACTCATAACTATTGTCCAATAGTTACTGGACTCTATACACAGTGTCTTTGCGTAAGTCCTGTTGATAAAGCAATGTGCGCTGGTATATTTACAAAATTCAGGAGGTGTCCAATAGCTAAAAGTCTTATATGATCAGCAATTTATTCCCCTCCTGGGAGGGGGAGGGGCGAGGGGTGGGTTGCCTATTGCCAGATGAGCTGTTACCTGTGCACAGCGCTATAAAGCAATACAATAATTAATCAATAATATTACTCAGAATGTAAACCGTGAAAATATTCATCTACCACACTCCCGAAGAAACCCCCACCGAAAATATGCCAGACTGCGCGATCGCGGTTGATGTCCTCAGAGCAACAACAACAATGGCCACAGCATTAAATGCAGGTGCAGAAGCAGTACAAGTATTTAGCGATGTTCAAGAATTAATGGCAGTCAGCGAGCAATGGCCTGCTGACAAACGCATTCGTGTAGGAGAAAGAGGAGGCAAAAAAGTAGAAGGTTGTGATGAAGGCAACTCACCCCTCAACTTTACTTCAGAAGTTGTCAAAGATAAACGTTTATTTATGACTACTACTAATGGCACTCGTTGTCTTCAGCGGATTCAAAATGCTAAAGTTGTCCTAGCAGCAGCACTTGTCAATCGTCGCTCTGTAGTTGAATATCTCAAAACCAACAAACCAGAAACTATTTGGATCTTGGGTTCTGGGTGGGAAGGTAGTTATTCATTGGAAGATACAGTCTGTGCAGGAGCGATCGCTCACACCCTAATTACAGAAACTAATTCTCTCCCAGATGAAACTGTAGGAAATGATGAAGTATTTGGCGCAGTATCCCTCTATCTTCAGTGGGAGCAAAAATTATATGAACTATTAAATTATGCCAGTCACGGCAAACGTCTCCAACGCTTAGAATGTTATGAAGACCTCAAATATTGCTCTCAAACTGACACCTTAGATATTTTGCCTATGCAGAAAGAACCAGGAGTTTTAATTAGAGCATAATTGAAGAAGGAGTCAGGAGTCAGGAGTCAAGAGACAGGAGGTAAGAGGGTAGATGTGCGGAGAAATGATACAAAAAACACTCCTTACTTCAGATTTTCGGTCAAAATTGATGCGCGAAAAGACTTGACTACCATAATTATATAGGTCTCAAATGGGTTCTATAGAACCCATTTATAGCAACTTCCAGGTTGGTGTTTGACAATTAGTGCGAGCATCTTGCTCGGGTCATACAGCGGTTTTCATTTAGGTAGACCACAGTAGGGACGTTCCATGGAACGTCCCTACAAGGTTTGATGTGTGAAGATGTGGTTCATCAATTTGAAAAGCGCTGTAAATCATCATAATTACTCGATGTCCTAACTATATTGGCGACTGCTATAGTATCTTTGTAGGCGGTATGTGCTTTTGGCATCAGCAGTCAGTCCTCAGTCCTCAGTCCTCAGTCCTCAAGAAATTCAGAAATAGGATAGGGGAAAAAGGTAAAAAAATGCTCCACTCTCCCCCACTCCGCTACTCCCCTACTCCCCATTTTTTCCCAGCAATAATGAACCTGGCATCGCTTTTTTGATCCAGTCTGTAATTAGAATTTGTTCCCGATCGCATGATTCAATTACCTGACCATTTAAGTTACGAAATACTATTTCTTCTGGAATCTCTATTTCTTCCCCAGTAGGTACTATTATTTTCTCAACTTGAGAAACAGCAAAAGGTCGCAAAGAATGAAACACAACATAATTTCCACTCTCTCCTGCTAAAACCTCCGCTAAACCAACTTCTTGTCGATACTGAATTAACTTATGCTTAGACTTCATCCGAGAAAATATAGAAGTAGTACGGTTGGCATTAAAAAAAGGCGATCGCGTTGGTCTTGGCCAATTTTTGCGCAAAGAAATGGGGTCAGTTAAAATCTGACTACAAATTTGCTCAATATCTACTGCCACATCAGCATCTTTCCCCAAATGTCGCAAGTCCAAACAGACAGTATGTAAACCAGCTTCCTGTAAGCGATCGAGTTTATCCAGAATAAACTGGTCTTTATCCAAAAACATAAACGTACCATGTACCGTTTCCAAAGTAGGGAAAGATCGGTTATTGCTATCTTCCGATGACACTGTAGTTTGCAGGCGTACTTTTTCCTTAGACTCAGAGTCTAATAAATGTGGAGATAGTAGGGAACGTGGCGAATAAAACAACAAAATTTGCCCCACTCCCAAAACTTCGCAACCGATAGGAAGAGTTTGGCAATATTCAATTAGTTTTTGTTCTGGCAGTTCAATGGATAGTATTAAACGTTCCAAGGAGTCAGAAAAAATCTCGCACCAACCCCTTAATGCTTCCAAGTTGTGATTACCTGTTTCCACAACAAATTGTAGCGCTATAGTTGGATAATGAGTTTTCAACCACCAGGCAGCACCTGGATCGCAAACCCGAACTGCCTCAAACTTGCTCAAATCCCACTGAGTCAGTTGTTCGCAAATCCTATTCATAACTTGTTCTGGCATCAGAATATCCCACACCAACACCGGACGCAAACCAAATTCTACTGCTGTTGATGCTAACAACAGTAATTCTTCTTGTGAGAGTTTTCCTTGTCTAGCAAGTAAGGTAGGTTCTAATAAAACCTCTTGTAACTTAGGGGAGTTGGCACACCGTTTTAAATCATTGATAGATGAAACAAAAGTGTTAAATTGCATTTTTTTTTAGGAGATAGAAATGATTAGTTGTTGTTTTCTATATCCTAATTTAATTTGATGAGAAACAGGATATTTTTTGACATCTTAATTTATTTGTCAATTAATCCTTTTATTTCCAGATAATCAATAATTAAATAAGTTGTTGTTTTGTTTGGATCGTAAAGTTCATCGAATGGTTCTTTAACACCTTTTTGACTTTGATATTGTGCTAATTGTCTTGTAGTTTCTCTACAGTTATTATTAGGAGATCTGTTTTTTTCTAGTTGACCAATAACTTTTAAAAGCTCTTGAATAGTTTTACAGTATTCTTTTCTGGTCTCTATTTCCTTTGTTTGAATGCTAGGAATTTCGTATGTATACATTGGGTCAAATGTTCTATCCGGAAGAAGGCTTCTAGCATAATCATCTATTTTAGCTATTTTACCAAAAAAGCTTTTATCTATTTTTACACAATCTGCAAGTTGAGCTTCCAAAGTAATAATTTTTTTCTTTTTACTATCAATTGTTTTGTTTAGTTCTTGAATCTTTCTATCTTTTGCCTCCAGCTCAGATGTTTGGTCTTGGCATTTCTTGACGTCAGCCAAATCATTGTTTTTCTCTGTTAAATTCTTTATTTCATTCTTTAAGTCCTGAATTATATGATCGGGAAAAATAATTTCCGGCCTCCCAAATGCTAATACTGCCGGACATAATCCTTCTATTAAAACTGCAATAAATAAAGGACCGAGAAATTTATCCTTTACTTTAATTTTTTCTGTAATTCCTCCCAAAGCAATTAAACCAGAAATCACAAACAAAAATAGAAATGAGGCAAACAGAGCGATTACCATCACTTTTTGATATTCTGGTTGTTCTTTTTGTTTTCGATCTTCTGGTGGATTATTTTCTTGTGTTTGAGCTATCAAGTAAGTTTTCTTTTGTCCGGGAAATGAAATAGGTAAAGTTGATTGTTGATTTTGATAATTGATGATTTCAACTTGATTATAGTGGTGTTTGTTTCTGAAGTTGTCTTTCTGAATAATTATGGGCGGGCAATCAGAAGCGACCATCAAAAAAGTTGAAATTAATAAATAAATTGATTTCATTTTATTGACGGGAAATTGCTAACTTTTACTTCCATGGTAATTTGTATAACATCTTGATGAGAAGTGGTAAGTAATAATTATTCATAATTACCCAGAAAACATTTTTATATGGCCACTAATATAAAATAGTCAATCTATGAGCTTAGTTAGTCAGTTCTATCCATACATTTAACCTCTGTGCATTTATACCTTGTTGTCTTTTGAAACGATGAAAATATCGACATTAGTTATTTGGAAAAATTTACCTTTTTATAAGTGAATTTTGTCTTCAATGATTGAATTTTAACTGAAAGATTTAAGTCAGAGCGCTCCTTTTGCACAGGCACTTTACTAACGCTCCGACTGGCGATCGCTCAATGGAAAGTCAATGGAGGTACTCCAACACCCAGAAAGCTTACCAACTTTGAAAAACTTCTCGTTGCCAAAGGTACTCCGTCATTGATTTATTTGAGCTATCCATAATAACGATCGCCTGTAATTGTGACTTATTATTTCCTTCTTTTATGCCCAAATTCCATACCTGAATCTTGACGTTTTCAAAAAAAAATCATTACTTATTTAGCTTTCTAATCATTTTCATCACTTCCTGATAATCCTCATTTTTTCCTTGTTGTTGATAAAAAACGGCCGCTTTTTCAAAGTCATCTATTGCCTCTTGATATTTTTTGGTAAAGTAACGAAGTATACCACGATTATAATAAGTTTTAGCATCTTTTGGTTCCAGCTTAATTGCTTCTGTATAATCATCTATTGCCTGCTGATAATCCGCTATTTCATAATTAGAAATGCCTCGATTATTATAAGCATCTGCATAATCCGGATTAATCTTAATTGCCTCAGTAAAATCAGCGATCGCCCCATAAAAATCCTTCATTTCATAAAGACAAATACCTCGATTATTATAGGCATCAGCATCTTTGGGATGAGATTTGATCACTGTAGTAAAATCAGCGATCGCCTCCTGATAATTTCCCATGACAGAGTGAAGACTTCCTCGGTTGTGGCAAGCGTTAGGATCGCTAGGATCGATTTTAATCGCAGTAGTAAAATCAGCAAGTGCCTTCTGATAATCTTCTAAATGTGAATAAGCAACACCTCTTTCATTATAACAGGTATAAATTTGATAGGGATCGAGATTAAATGTGAGTGCTTCAGTAAAATCAGCGATCGCCTCCTGATAATTTCCTATTTGAGACTGTGTTTTACCTCTCTGGTAGTAAATATCGGCTGGATTAAGTCGAAGTGCTTCAGTTAAATTAGCGATGGTTTCTTGAGGATCTTTTTCTTGAGGCAGAATTTGTTTTTGCTTGTAGCGAGCATCACTCTTTGGCGCAAGAGGCCAAACATTCTTCAAAACTGGTTCTGGAGATGTTTCCATCTCATTATCTGATGTCTGTGATAAAGTCTCCTCTACTGATACACCTCTCTGTAAATAACTATTTAATTTTTGCTCAAGGGAATTATAAGTTTTAGCATATTTTGGTTCCAGTTTAATTGCTTCTGTATAATCATCTATTCCCTGCTGATAATCTCCTATTTGATAATTAGAAATGCCTCGATTAATATAAGCATCTGCATAATTCTGATTAATCTTAATTGCCTCAGTAAAATCAGAAATCGCTCCATTAAAATCCTTCATTTCATAAAGACAAATACCTCGATTATTATAGGCATCAGCATCTTTGGAATGAGATTTGATAACTGTAGTAAAATCAGCGATCGCCTCCTGATAATTTCCCATGACAGAGTGAAGATTTCCTCGGTTGTGACAAGCGTTAGGATCCCTAGGATCGATTTTAATCGCAACAGTAAAATCAGCAAGTGCCTTCTGATAATCTTTTAAATATGAATAGGCAACACCTCTTTCATTATAACAGGTATAAGTTTGATCTGGATCGAGATTCAATGTGAGTGCTTCAGTCAGATCAGCGATCGCCTCCTGATAATTTCCTATTTGAGAATGTATTTTACCTCGCTGGCAGTAAATATCGGCTTCATTTTGCTTAAGTTGAAGTGCTTCAGTTAAATTAGCGATGGTTTCTTGAGGATCTTTTTCTTGAGATATAATTTGTTTTTGCTTGTAGCGAGCATCACTATCTTTAAAATTAGAAACATCATTTTTTGATGTCAAGGGCAAAACATCCTTCAAAATTGCTTCTTGAGATTTCTCCTTTTCCACATCAGTCTGTGGTGTTGGCACCGTTGTTTCCTCCACAGATGCTTCTGGAGCTAACTCAGTCTGTGGTGTTGGCACCGTTGTTTCCTCCACAGATGCTTCTGGAGCTAACTCAGTCTGTGGTGTTGGCACCGTTGTTTCATCCACAGATGCTTCTGGAACTTTGTTCATCTCCGCATCATTTTTTTGTCTCTGTTGTAAAGCATTATCTACTGATGTATCTCTCCGTAAATAACGATTTAACAAACTTTTCACAACGGAGTTTGAATTATCGGAGATGTCTGATGTTTCTGGAGATTTCTCTATTTCTGTCTGTGGAGGAGAGTACTGCAAAAATACCACAGACAA
>NZ_JAAHGK010000199.1:0-7762 GCF_010672505.1 Okeania sp. SIO2B9
ATTTGGCTCAAATAGAATTAGTCTATGGGCAAATGAATAAAAATGAGTGAGGATTTTCGATTTTATCCATTCAAAAACTACATATATATAGCACTATAGTTTTTGTTCTCTATATCTAGCGTTAATCTCGAAATTTCTGGAGACAAGCTATATAGATTTGCCTATAGCTAACAATGCTATTTACTAATGGCAACATAGTTAAATTGATGATAAAATTCCTCAGAATCTTCAGATGTATCAAATCATCCATGGTCACAAGAAATTGAGGAGTGAATAAAAACCATGTCAAATCCAATCCCTCTTGGTTTGCCTTTGGTATCTAATCCTATAAAGCAGTATTTTAATAAATCAAAAAAAATTTTACTATTGCTAGGAATCATCGGAGTTGGCTTCACCACCACAGGACTCAAACAAGAATTAGTCACAGCTCAAGAACCCACAATTAATAATCAACAAATAGCCTACGTCAATAACTGGCAAAATGCTTCCTTCCCAGTCGAAAACTTTCAAGGATATACATCTCCCTTTGGCCCTAGGGGTGGGGGATTTCATTATGGGTTAGACCTAGCAGCACCCCAAGGAAGCTATATCCGAAATTGGTGGGCAGGCAAAGTTGTAGAAGTTTGGGAAGATAGGCGATGTGGGACTGGTATTGTAATTAAGTCAGGCTATTGGGAACACGTTTACTGCCATGTTCAAGGAGGCGTAGAAACTCATGGTGGACGTCGTTATTTAGTAGATCGTGGTGGTGGAATTATGCTACTTCAAGGTCAAGTGCTACCTGCTGGGACTCGAATAGCGAGAGTGGGAATGACTGGTCGAACCAGTGGCCCCCATCTTCATTGGGGTTTGAAATATGGGGGTCGTTGGGTAGACCCTGGTTTAATTTTACGAGAGATGTATGCTCAACAAACTAGGAGTCTATCAGGTTTACAAGGTAGATAGTTCAACAATTAATAATTATGGGGGTAGGAGACAGGAGACAGGAGACAGGAGACAGGAGAAATGGATCGGGAGCGAGGAGGTAGGGGTAAGAATTGTCAGAATGATTTTTCTCCCATAATCGTCCCAAAATACTAGCTTTTTGCAGCTCTTGCCACTGAAAAGCTGACACTTTTTTAGATAAAAAAATGCTATAACCAATATCAGTCAATGCTTTGAGATTTAATCAGTAAGCCCTAGTTAAAAAGGAAAAAAAGGCAGGAGTTCATTGACAACTTCAAATCTCGATATTCAACATCTACCACTCAAAACCTATAGCAAAGAATCGGTTGGTTAGGACTTATCCTGATAATAAACCGGAGACAGGGAAATATTTCCCCACTGTTGCCTGTTGCCTATTCCCTATTCCCTATTCCCTGCTATAGATTAAACTTCAACTTTTCTTTTCTAAACCAATAGAAAGTTTCTGTTTCTCAGGTAATGTTGTGTATTCCGAAACAATTCTCCGGAACTCTTCACCCTCAATAGTTTCCTTTTCTATTAAAAGGTCTACCAACCTGTCCATCACCACACGATTTTCTCTAATGATTCGGCGAGCTTCCTCATGACAATGAACAGCTATTGCTCGAACTTGATGGTCAATTTTAGTAGCTACTTCCTCAGAATATTCTGACTGTGACTGCCAACCTCGACCCAAAAAGACTTCCTCACTAGGATTCTCTAGAGCAATTGGCCCTAAATCCGACATTCCATAACGAGTTACCATTTCACGGGTTAAATTAGCCACACTCCTAATATCGTTAGCAGCTCCCACCGTTACCTCCGCAGGGCCAAAAATCTCCTCCTCTGCAGCACGCCCACCTAAAGAAATTGTAATTCTGTCTATTAACCAAGAACGGGTATATAACCCACTGTCAACCATTCCTTCATCCATAATTGGTTGAGCAAAACCACCCACTCCTCCAGAACGAGGAATAATACTCACCTTATTTAAAGGGTCAGAATTTTTGAGTACAGTCATTAACAAAGCGTGTCCGACTTCATGGTAAGCAATTAACCGTTTTTTCTTACTATCCAATAATGGAGTTAAACTCAAACCGATGGTCACTCGGTCAATAGCATCATCAACTTCCGAAGGTGTAATTGCTTCCTTACGTCTTCTAGCAGTCAGAATAGCTGCTTCGTTCAGCATATTGGCTAAGTCTGCTCCTGAAAAACCTGGTGTCCGTCGAGCGATCGCCTCCAAGGAAATCTCTGGAGTTAGTTTTTTATTCCGAGCATGGACTTCCAAAATTCCCAAGCGTCCATTATAAGCAGGCAAGTCTACAGTTACTTGTCTATCAAACCGACCAGGACGTAATAATGCAGCATCCAGGACATCAGGACGGTTAGTTGCAGCGATAATAATGATGCCTGTATTGCCTTCAAACCCATCCATCTCTGTCAGTAACTGGTTTAGGGTTTGTTCCCGTTCATCGTTACCTCCACCAATACCAGCTCCTCGTTGTCTACCCACCGCATCTATTTCATCTATAAATATGATGCAAGGAGCATTTTCTTTGGCTTTACGAAATAAGTCCCTGACGCGAGAAGCTCCCACACCCACGAACATTTCCACAAATTCTGAGCCAGAGATACTAAAAAATGGAACTCCTGCTTCTCCAGCGATCGCCTTTGCTAATAGAGTTTTACCTGTTCCCGGAGGTCCTACCAAAAGTACTCCTTTAGGAATTTTTGCCCCAATAGCTGTAAATTTTTCTGGCTTTTTGAGGAAACTGACTACTTCTTGAAGTTCTTCTTTTGCTTCTTCGATACCTGCCACATCATCAAATAATACTCCTGTTTTGGCCTCCATCTGAAAACGTGCTCTGGACTTGCCAAAGTTTAAAGCATTTCCCTGTGACTGACTAGAACGACGCAGGATACTTAGCAGCACAATGATAACTACAAAGACGATGAGGATATTGAAAATAATACCCATAGCAGCGCTATTGTCGGGAGAGCGCTTCAGTTCAAAGTCAATTTTTTGAGCGCGAACTCGATCCAGTAGTTCTGGGTTATACTCAAATACATTGACGGTATACATAGGTTCATTACTTTTTTGCCCTTTCAGGCTAACTTTAGCAATTCCTTGAGAGGGATAAGCATCTATTTCTGTAACTTCACCAGCTTTAATTTTCTCGAGTAGCTGAGTGTAGCTCAGAGAGTTTTGAGTATTACTTTTATTAGCAAAAGCTGGAGTTCCTAGTAAGGCACCTTGAGCAATTATCCCAGTCACCAAAATTCTCCATATAAGTTTTTTATATTTTTGAAAAATAATAGTTTTGGTATTTTGGGTATTAGCTTTAGGATTCCACGGTGATGGGTGATAGTTGTTAATTTTATTCGGCCCATCTGTTTTTATTTGTTTCCAGAAATTTTTCATTAGTATTCTTGAGTCGTGGCCTTTTATCTAGATTAAGGGTACATATCTATATCAATAGCGTATTTCATTATCTTTGCAGTAGTGGTAGTTTGATTCATATCTGATACCAATTACCATGCATTAATGCTGAACTTAAGTAGCACTTCAATTATTAAGTAATTAAAACAAGCAAAATTACATTTTTGGTAATTAGGGCTTGCTGATTAAATATCAAAGCATTGACAGGTAAAGGTTGTAGCATTCCGATCGCCATTTCCAGGCGGGGTTGCGCGACCCAATTATTTTGATAAATAAAACAAGTAAGTTTCCGTTCTACTGAACTTATCCAAACTTACCCCCCAACCCAACTCCCAGGGCTATAGAATATAAGTTGAAGATTTTTTAATTTTTATTTCGTCAGATGAAATAAATTGAAATATAATTAAAAAATAAACAAATATATCAGACTGATATAAATGCTTGAGTTATCTGCCCTCGGTTTACTGCAAAAGAAGCCTCTGCACGGCTATCGTTTAAAGCAACAGCTAGAGTTATTTATGAGTAGCTGTATTAGCATCAACTATGGTGCTATATATCCGTTGCTGAAACGATTAGAAGAGCGGGGTTATATTTTCGTAGTTACAGAAGAACCAGGGAAAGCCGGGTGTAGTCGTAAAATCTATCAAATAACAGAAAAAGGGCGCGATCGCTGGCGTGAAAAAATGCTAGAAAATCTCAAAGAAAGTTGGGTAAAAGGTCGCTCTAGATTTCTGATTAAATTTTTCTTTTTCAGTGATTTAGAACCCATAGAACGAGTAAAACTGATCGAACATCGTTTAATAGTTTGTCAACTACGTCAAGAATATTTAGATAGTCAACAATCTGAAAATATACAACGAGACCCCTATCAATTTTCGGCTTGGAATCGAGCAAAATCAATGCTTAATTCAGAAACGCAATGGCTCAGAGAAGAATTAGTCAAAGAATTAGAACTGATAAATTTTGATTCTAATCAAGCAAAAAAACAGAATTTTAACTCTATATTAACTGCAGAAATTTAGTCAAAATCACAAAAAATAAAGGTTAAATAAATGTCAAATTTCAATTCATCAAACTCAGCAATTAAAGACAAAACTAAACCACCAGAAAATATCCAGGAGAATACCAAAATAGAAATATATGAAGACCAGACAAAAACTACTCTGGAATGGTTTCAACCTGAGAAAAAGAATTTTTCTGGTGTACTTTGGGCAACAGTAATTATTGCCACCCTCGGAGTAGGATTTTTAGGAGGACAATGGTGGCAGTCTCAAAGTAGCGAAACAGCTAACAAACCATCAACAGTAGCTCCAGGTAGACGACGAAGTACCCTAGTTAAAGCCATACCAATAGAAACTACCTCCCTCCAAGAAATCTCAGAATTTGTCGGGAAACTCGAAGCAAAACGCTCAGTCGAAGTTAGACCAGAAATAGATGGTAGAGTAGTAGAAATTTTAGCCCAGGAAGGAACCTTTATATCCAAAGGGCAGGCGATCGCTAAACTCAAAAGTGATAATGTGGAAGCCAACTTAAGGAGAACTAAAGCAAACCTCCGGCGAACTCAAGCACGTTTAGCAGAACTCAAAACCGGAGCAAGGCCAGAACAAATTGCCGCATCTAGAGCGCGTCTTAACCAATCTCAAGCACGTTTAGCAGAACTCAAAACTGGAGCAAGACCAGAACAAATTGCCGCATCTAGAGCGCGTCTTAATCAATCTCAAGCAAGTTTAGCAGAACTGCAAGCAGGTACTCGTGATGAAGAAATTGCTCAGGCAAAAGCACAACTACAAGAGGCAGAAGCACGACTGGCCAATGCCAAGTCAGGTAGTCTGTTAGAAGAAATTGCTCAAGCTAAGGCGCAAATAGAATTACAACAAGCAGAATTAGAGTTAGCTAGCGAACAAGTAAAGCGAAATCAAAATTTGAGAGCAGAAGGAGCGATCGCTGAATTAACTTTTCAGGAAATTTTTAAACAAGAGAAGGCAGCTAAAGCAAGAGTAGAGGAAGCAAAAAGACGAGTGACCCAGTTGCAAAGAAATAGAGAATCTACAATTGAGACATTAGAAGCAGCAGTGGAACAACAACGCCAAGTATTGAGAAGGTTAGAAAATGGCACTCGTCCCGAAGAAATTGCCAGAGCACAAGCGGAGGTGGCTGAAGCTCGTAGTAATTTAGAGGAGTTACAAAACGGCACTCGTCCTGAAGAAATTGCTAGAGCAGAGGCGGAGGTTGCAGAAGCTCGTAGTAATTTAGAGGAGTTACAAAACGGTACTCGTCCTGAAGAAATTGCTCAGGCGAATGCAGATGTGGCAGCAGCACAAGCAGAGGTAGAGAGTTTAGAAGCGGAGTTACGGGATACGGTAGTTGTAGCACCCTTTGCTGGAATTGTGGGAAATATGATTGTGAAAATGGGAGATTTTGTTACTGATAATGACACTATTACTACTGTGACGGCAAATCAAGTATTAGAAATAAATTTACCAATTCCTTTGGAGCGACGAGGGGATTTAAAATTGGGTTTACCTGTGGAGATTAAGAATTCAGAAGAGAAACCTGTGGGAATGGGGAAAGTTAGTTTTATTTCTCCTACTGTTAGTAGTGACTCTCAAACTATTTTAGTTAAAGCAGATGTGGATAATAGTGCTGGAAAGTTAAGAGATGGTCAGTTTGTGCGGGTAAATGTGATTTGGGATAGACGTCAAACTGTGGTAGTACCAATGACAGCGGTAGGTTTTCAAGGAGAAGAAAGGTTTGTGTATTTGTTGGAAGGAGCGGGTGAGGAGCAGAAAGCAAAACGCCAGATAATAGAGTTAGGTTTGGTTAAGGGTGATGTGACTGAGGTGGTGTCTGGTTTACAATCTGGTGACAAGTTGATTGTTTCAGGGGTGCAAAAGTTGAAGGATGGCTCTGCTGTGAAGCTTTTAAATTCAGATAAAGGAAAGAATAAGAGATAGTTGAAACTTATATCATTTGCCCTCTCTCGGGGAGCTATGTCAGCGGATAATTAGTTATCATAAAATTTTTTTTGTAGTTTTGCTCTATCCCTTTAAATACTTGTCTTATATCATGTCTCTTTAAATACCCACAAATAACATTTATTAGGTAGTAGAGAGTAGGGGGCAATTTGATAGATTCTCAAAATAATTGAGAAAATATCATTTTTATTATGTCTAATTAATGAGACTTGATATTATGGATAGAGCAAAACTACGAGCCTCATTATAATTATAAGTTTTTTACTGTAAGCGTAGCTCCTTTGAAGAGGGAAAATGATGTTAAAATCCCCTGGCTCTCATCTTCAATTCCAGCTTTAATACCAAATTGATAAATTTTTGCTACAAATAGCTAGGATATTTCTTAGGAGTCAACCCACCCCTCGCCCCTCCCCCTCCCAGGAGGGGAAGTCAGGAGGACCGAGTCAGAATGAATGGTTTAAATACCATTTTTTAGGTCGTAAATCATTCTTTTCTCTTGGTGCGCTACCAGGTGCGACTGGCGTCGTCGCGGGGTCGCACCGCTTTGTTAAAGTGCATATCCTGCATTTGTATTTTTATTCCTCTTACTATTAGTAACATTCTTTTTTTAAATTGGTATAATCTACAGAAAAATTATAAATTTTATACTTCAATAGACATCTGATAAAATTGCAGATGTATAGCATTTTTTGTACCTTTTTTCAGAAATTTTATTTCCTATTGCCTGTTGTATACTGCTACAAAAAGTCTATTATTTTTCGCAGATGTCTAATTAATTTTAATTACATTATGATATATTTTTTCTGATTTTGCAGCATTTAATTTGAGGTTAAATTATGTTTCTATCCGTCTACGAACCAGGGTAGAAAATTGTTCTCTTAGTTCCACATTTTCAAACAAATTCAAAATATATTTAGCTAGACTCTCCCCATCTTTTTCTTGTGCTAAAAAACCCGTTTCTCCATCAATTATTGCTTCTGGAATACCTGCATGAATCGAACTAACAACAGGTAATCCCATTGCTTGTGCTTCTAGAATAACTATCGGTAATCACTCGGATTCTCCTGTAGCAGTAGTAACGCTTGGCGCTCCCAATAAAAAAGCTTTATTCATCAATTATTTGACAACTTCAGGTGGTTTAACTCCAAGAAAACAGTAATTAGATAACAAACTTCCAGCTAAACTTTCTAAAGATGAACGTAAAATTCCATCGCCAATAACTACTAATTTTATATTAGGAATAGTTTTTTGTACTTGAGCGATCGCCTGAATTAAATATTCACGTCCTTCTTCCCTGGCGTTGCTGAGTGGTAATGATTTTGAGATTAACTTTGGGCGCAAAACATCAGTTTTTCAATTTTACCTTCAGCTAATAGACATCTCCAAGAATCAAAAATCAATA
>NZ_JAAHGK010000002.1:0-55410 GCF_010672505.1 Okeania sp. SIO2B9
CTTTCTCCCCTACTCCCCTACTCCCTAATGCACCAAATTAGATGAAACAGTCCAGTAGGGTGTGTTAGCGGTGGCGTAACTGAGCAAAACCCCATATCTATTGTCAGTGCGTAAGTCCTGATATTATTTATAGCAAGGAAGGAGTTGATGTTTGACATAGATTGATGATCAACCTTAAACAGAGAAATACTTTTGTAGTAGTTATCATAAGTCCTAAGATAGATGTTACCAACATTGAAACAATAATGCCATTAAATACTGACTCAGAAATTAATTCCACGCTAAAACTTGTTAATACTGCCGCTAAAGTTGCTGCTACTTGAGGCATTGACAAAGACCAGATGGTGAAAGCTTGATTCCAACTATAGCGATAGAGAAACTTAGCGATCGCTGTTGCGAGGAATTTATCAATGACTAAAGCTATGCTAACAATAGCAGAATAGTAAATAAAACAATAAGAGTATCTGGTAGAAATTATAGTAATTTTCGTACCCTTGAAATTTTTTGTACAGTACTCAGAAATGTTTTAGTATATAGGCAGCTTTCGGCAATCAACAAATATATCAGGTATGCACTTGTGGGAAATTTGTTAACTCACAAGACTAGAAGTGACAGCCATTTTCTGAGTATGTTCGTGCAGATATTCCAAGAATGTTTGAGCTACTACCGATAATTGTTTGCCAGCTAGATAGGATACATACCACTGTCGCTTAATCGGAAAATTTTGAACATCTAGGGTAGTGAGTTCCCACTCAGAACTTTCGCAGTAGAGAGTATGCTTTGACAAAATAGAAATTCCTAACCCTCCAGCGATCGCTTGTTTAATAGCCTCATTACTACCAAGTTCTAGGCGCACTTTCACATAAATTTTGTGCTTGGCAAATAATTTTTGCACCGCCTGGCGAGTACCAGAACCAGATTCTCGCATAATAAAGGCTTGATTATTGAGACGTTTAATCGGAATATTTCTCTGGCCTGCCAAAGGATGATTTTTGTTCGCTACTAAGACCAGGGGATTATCCATCAAAGCTTCACTACATAGAGGTATATCTTCAGGAGGTTGACTACATATATATAGATCGTCTTGGTTTTCCAACATTCGTCTAGTGATGTTTTGGTGGTTTGTCACCTCCAGAGAAATATCTACACCTGGATACTCTTGGCAGAAATAACCCAAGATTCTGGGTACAAAATATTTAGCAGTTGTAACTACTGCCAAACGTAATTGCCCTTGTTTTGTCCCCTTAATATCAGCTACCGTCATTTCAAAGCGAGCGAGCTGTTCAAATACTTCCTGACAAGTGGCAAATAATTCTCTACCAACATCTGTTAAATAAAGCTGCTTGCCAATTTGCTCAAACAAAGGTATACCTACTGCCTGGCCCAGTTGCTTTACCTGAGCAGAGACAGTGGGTTGAGTAATGAATAACTCTTCAGCAGCCTTAGTAAAACTACCGTGAAGGGCCACGGTCTGAAAGACTCTCAACTGATGTAAGGTTGCCTGAATCAAGAACTTTTCCTCCTAAAAGATAAGAAAAATAAAGAAAATCTTAAGACTGGTATAAGCAATTACAAACTATCAAGTATTGCATTCCCAATTGATTTCAATAATAATCTTGACATAGACGATAGTCAATGGTTAATGTAGGTATCATTGACTTAATTAAATAAAAAAGAAAAACTTATCAATCTTTATGGCTTTTGCTACACAAGTTTTCAACAAAATAAATTTTAGGAATATCAAGGGCGATATGTTCGGCGGTTTGACTGCTGCTGTCATTGCCCTCCCTATGGCACTCGCCTTTGGTGTCGCTTCGGGTGCCGCCGATGCTGGAGCACCTGCTGCGGGTTTGTATGGTGCTGTATTAGTTGGTTTGTTTGCAGCACTGTTTGGTGGTACTCCCACCCTGATTTCTGAGCCTACCGGACCGATGACCGTGGTAACCACTGCGGTGATTGCTCACTTAACTACCACCAACCCAGAAAATGGTCTGGCAATGGCTTTCACCGTAGTCATGATGGCAGGAGTACTCCAAATTATTTTTGGTTTATTGCGGTTTGGTAAATACATTACCATGATGCCTTACAACGTGATTTCTGGTTTCATGTCAGGCATCGGTATAATCCTGATTATCCTGCAAATAGGTCCATTTCTCGGACAAGCTAGCCCCAAGGGTGGTGTAGTTGGGACTATTCAGAACATACCTAACCTTTTAACAAGTATTAATCCTATAGAGACAGGTTTAGCAGCTCTGACAGTAGCTATACTCTTTTTGGTACCAGCTAAGGTCAAGAAATTTGTGCCACCACCATTATTAGCATTGGTAGTAGGAACAGTTATTTCTGTTTTATTTTTCTCAGATGCTGGTATTCGTCGCATCGGTGAAATTCCTACTGGTCTACCTAGCTTACAGTTGCCTTACTTTACTCCCGATCAATTGCAGTTAATGGTAGCTGATGCGACAGTGTTAGCAATGCTTGGCTGTATTGATGCTCTGCTGACTTCTGTGGTTGCTGATAGTTTGACTCGGACTCAACACAACTCCGACAAAGAATTAATTGGTCAAGGTTTAGGTAACTTAGCTTCAGGATTGTTTGGTGGTCTTCCTGGTGCTGGTGCAACTATGGGTACTGTAGTTAATATTAATACAGGTGCTCGCTCTGCTCTATCCGGTATTACTCGTGCTTTCATTTTAATGATTGTGGTTTTGGGAGCTGGTAGTTTAACTGCACAAATTCCTATGGCAGTTTTGGCAGGTATTGCTTTGCAGGTTGGTATTAAGATTATTGACTGGGGTTTCCTCAAGCGTGCCCATAATATTTCTTGGAAATCTGCCATGATTATGTACGGTGTGATCGGTCTGACTGTCTTCGTAGACCTGATCGCTGCTGTAGGTATTGGAGTGTTTGTTGCTAATGTTCTCACCATAGACCGCTTGACTCAAATTAAATCTGAGGATGTGAAAGCCATCACTGATGCTGATGATGCAATCATCTTAGACAATGATGAGAAAGAATTACTAGACCGTGCTGAGGGTCGAATTTTATTATTCCACTTAAGTGGTCCGATGATTTTCGGTGTCTCCAAAGCTATCTCTCGCCAACATACACTTCTGAACAACTATGAAGTGTTGATTGTAGATTTGAGTGAAGTACCTCACATGGGTGTGACTTCTGCTCTAGCAATAGAAAATGCAATTCAGGAAACTGTTGATACAGGTCGTCATGTATTCCTAGTTGGTGCTACAGGCAGCGTCAAACGACGTTTAGAAAAACTGGGAGTTTTAGAGATTGTACCTTCACAAAATATGTTGGTGGATCGCAAACAGGCATTAGTCAATGCTGTTGCCTTGGTTACTTCTGATGTTAATATCAATTCTGCAAATTCCAAGGTAAAGAACCAAACTCCATCCAGTTTTGACAATCTGCAAATTGGTCAAAATCAGTAACCAACAAATTAATTCAAGGAAAATCAGTTAATATTCAAACTCAGAGGTTGTTTGTAAAAAATTGTGAAGTGTTTTACCCCCGTAAACTGGGTATCTTATCCTATAAATTTAGGATAAGTAACTCAAGTTGTTAGAGTTTCAAGGTCAATCATTGTATATCACAAAACTTTACAAACAGTCTCTAAATATTATCTCTCTTTAAATACCCGCAATACAAAATTTAGGTAATATCATGTCCGGGTAATCAGTGATAAAAAACCTTTTCCCTTCTAACCTTTTCTTTCCTCTCTTGATGCGCATTCCCTTGCGCCTAGTGGCTATGCGGGGTTGCACCGCTTCTGCCTCCTGCTTCCTGCCTTCCTTCTTTGACTAATCTCTGCAAAGTCAAGAATTTTGTGATTATAACTAAACCACTGAAAACGTATATATTACAGTAATCGCAGTGATTACTTATTAAAAATTATTTTGCTAGTCTCAAGCATTGAAAGCAGAAAAAATGTTTTAAAATATTAGAAATTGCCCTTGATGAAACTTTAGCTAGTTCTTCCCCAAATTGGTTGTCGAAAACCTGATGATTCACATTTGACATTGAATTTCCAATTTGTGCTAGCCAGCGCAAATCTTGACATATTTTAAGTTTGAGGCCATGGTGACCTCTAATATCTAATTAATAAGGAATTACAACATGAATTTTTTCTCCGATTTCTTGACGCTCTTCCTGGGGAAATTGCAGTCCCCGACACTCGGATTTCTAATTGGTGGTATGGTTGTTGCAGCAGTCAATAGCCGACTGCAAATTCCAGATCCTATCTATAAGTTCATCGTTTTCATGCTGCTCCTAAAAGTCGGCCTGAGCGGTGGCATTGCGATCCGCAATGCCAATCTCCTGGAGATGCTGTTGCCCGCAGTGTTCGCCATGATAGTGGGAATCCTGATCGTGTTCATCGGACGCTACACATTGGCCAAACTGCCGAAGGTCAAAACCGTGGATGCCATTGCTACTGCAGGCTTGTTCGGTGCCGTGAGTGGCTCTACCCTCGCTGCCGGCCTGACGATACTGGAAACGGAAGATATCTTTTATGAGCCCTGGGCTGCCGCACTCTATCCCTTCATGGACATCCCAGCCCTCGTGACTGCGATCGTCTTGGCCAGCATTTATATCAGCAAGCAGCGCGATGCCGCATACGAGGATCTCAGCAAGCAGGAGTATCAAAGCAAGCAGGGCATTACCGCACGCGGGTATCCCAAGCGCAATACTGCAGACAAGCGGGTCGAGATATGGCCTATCGTGCAGGAAAGCCTCCAAGGCTCTGCTCTATCAGCACTGCTGCTAGGCCTCGCTCTAGGCATACTAACCAGGCCGGAAAGTGTCTATGATAGCTTCTTCAATCCCCTCTTCCGTGGCCTGCTTTCAATTCTGATGCTGGTAATGGGTATGGAAGCCACGGCAAGGATTGGCGAGCTGCGCAAGGTGGGTCAGTGGTATGCCATATATGCCTTTGTGGGGCCGCTGCTGCATGGGTTCATAGCCTTCGGTCTTGGCATGATTGCCCACTACATCACGGGATTCAGTTTTGGCGGTGTGGTGATCATGGCCGTCATCGCTGCCTCCAGTTCAGACATCTCAGGGCCGCCTACTTTACGAGCCGGTATCCCGTCGGCTAATCCCTCCGCCTACATCGGCTCGTCCACAGCCGTAGGTACGCCGGTTGCTCTTGCCTTGGGAATACCGCTCTTCATCGGGCTTGCCCAGGCACTGATGGGCAACTGATCGCAGACGGGTTGGGTTATGCCAGCGTTCTCTTGGCGCGGCAACCAACGTTACAGCTATATAATTTCAGTCATCAGTACCTCTGCAATAAAGAGGCTACGAAAATACAGAATTCTCTTTTTTCTTGGTCGATTAGATATGGTGCAGGTTTCCTCGCCATTCCACCCTATGGGAAGCTACGAAGAAAGAACTCCGTTCCGCTGTCGCGATCGACCACTTTTTATTCCCTTGAAAGAGCAGGGAGGCTTTAGACCACAATTTCTTGGTCAAGGTCTGTGTCTTCTCCATTCAACAGCCGCGTGACCTAGTAGGTATTGGTAGTGATTTTTTCACCAGCATCAACGTTCTACAGGCATGAAAAAGCCGAGGCTATGCCCCGGTTTTTTGGTTTGATCAACTGGGTTTTGAGTCAGAATTTGTGTGCGTGCAGTACCTCCATCACACTACAGATATAGGCGATGCCCGAATAATCGTCGAAAAACTGCCCTGCGACTTCATCCGAAATCTTCACCGCCATATCCCGATTGGGGGTGAGCACCTCGATCTTTATATTCGAGTAGGTTTCGGAAACGGTTGGTCCTCCGGACGATCGCACGTTACGACTGCCTTTACCGCCAGCGTCTACCACCGTATAACCGGTAGCCCCGGCTTCGTCGATGATCTTGGCGATCTTTTTCAGCAACAACTTTTCCGTGACGATGACGAGCTTGGTAGCTTGTTGGGTCATGCGGGTTACCTCTTGACGTTTTTAGTCTTTGAACTATACATAAACTCAGGAAAACGGCAGAATTACGCGCTATTGCGCCAATCCTAGTCGGCGAAGGGAATACAATCGCGTTTGTATACACGTTACGTAATATTGCGCTTGCCATATTAAATATGCTAACACCATACCATAAATCAGTCAAGAGAATATACACTAGGGCATTTGCGATCCACTTGTTGGATAGGGAGCGTCGGGATGTTTGCGCAGTATGACCTAGGAAAAGGAAAAACCAATCAATCGCATAACCATCACTTATAGTAGGGTTTAACGGCTGTTAACCACTAAAAATGGTGTATAATTTTGCGTTGCTGAAATGTAATGGTAAGTAGCTAAAGGTAAAATTGAAAAATTTATGTTTTGCATTGATACTTAATCTAAAAATTATTACCATTCAGCAACGCCTATAATTTTATATGCGTGAGTAAGCCCGATTATTTAATCTCGGCTACTCCACACCCCAAACTTACTCGCCAACAGGTTCAAGCCGAATTAATTGTCCATTAGGTCGATCGGTGAGAACATACAGTAGCCCATCAGGCCCTTGTCGCACATCCCGCACTCTCTGACCGATAGAAATAGACTTCTGAGTGACAACATTACCCGCTTCATCTACCTCAATGCGACGGATATCTTGGGATACTAACCCACCTGCAAACAAATTACCTTGCCACTGTGGAAAGCGATCGCCACTGTAGAAAGCTAAACCAGAGGGGGCTATTGATGGAGTCCACACCACTTTAGGGTCTACCAGACCAGGGCGAGATGTTTCCGGAGAGATGAGTCCTCCAGAATATTCTCGACTGTGGGTGACTGCCGGCCAACCGTAGTTTTCTCCAGCCTCAACAAGATTCAGTTCGTCGCCACCTCGCGAACCATGTTCTGTTGCCCAGACTCTATTCCTTGTGGGGTCAAAGGTGATTCCCTGAATATTACGATGTCCGTAGCTCCAAACGGCAGGTTCGGCATCTGTAGAAGTTGCGAAAGGATTATCGGAGGGTACAGAACCATCGTCATTTAACCGTAAAACTTTGCCCAGATGACTACGGCGGTTTTGAGCTTGTTGGCGGATAAATTCGCCATTGAATTCAATAGGTGGGTTGCCACCGTCACCAATTGTTATTAGTAGAGTTTCGTCAGGTAGCCAAATAATGCGTGACCCGAAGTGTTGCGCGCCAGTTTTTGTCTGGGAAACCTCGAAGATTACTTGCAGATCGCGCAGAGTATTCTCCTCAAGTCTCGCCCGTGCTATGCGGGTGCGGTTTGCCGAGCGATCGCCGTGGGAATAAGTCAGATAAATCAAGCGATTTTCTGTAAAGCGCGGGTGAATTGAGACATCCATTAATCCCCCTTGGCCAGAGGCAAATATTTCAGGAAGTCCTGTAACTGGAGTTGGATCTAGAACTCCATCACGCACAATTCGCAATCTCCCTGGTCGCTCAGTAATTAGGATAGTGCCATCAGGAAGCCAGGCCAGGCTCCAAGGATGTTCTAGGTCTTCTACCAAGGTGATTTTCTGGAAGCCTGAATTAGTGGCGATATTTTCTGGAGACTCAATTTGATTATTAGAAACTGATGCAGTCTGAGTCTGAGTAGCAGTAGATGAATCTAGTTGAACATTGGTGGTACAACTTAAAGTCCCGAATAGAGCGATCGCTATAGTAGTGCGAAATACTATTTTACTCCCTGCTGTTATGAGGCGATCGAGTAGATCGAGGGGTATTTGGTCTGACTGAGAAAACAAATTATTTTGAAACATATTATTCTGTCGCATTTTTATGACTATAGAATCTTGATTATTTAGCATTTTGATATCAAGTTAGCATTTTTTTAGCTCTTTGACATATACTTATGTTTGATAAATTAATCGAGCGATCGCCTTTTGTTAGAATGTATTGAAGAATTACATCCAGATAGTGATTCGCCTTAATAAGGGAGTTTCGACGAGTACAATTAAAACAAATCTACCAACAAATATATGGGATGAATTCATTGAGATGGTAGAAAACCATACCTATAAAAAAGCTAAGTGCTATTACCACAACCAGCAAATTACATCCGTGCTGAGAATTTAACTTCTGACTTCTGACTTCAGCTATATCTGGTGTAGTAGAAAATTTGGTAGTTCTGTAGATGTAGCGATAGCTCAAAACATTGCATTGAGCGCACCATTGATCGACGTACTAGGAACTCTAGGTGTGTTAGGAAATGCAAATCTATTTTTGATCTACCCCAACAGCATAATTTTTCGACCCGATGCTCAATTATAGGTGTTGCACAATAGAGAATGATATTCTAGAATTTTCTAGACAGATGGACTGTCCTGATTGTCAAAGTCATAAAGTAGTGAAAAATGGTCATCGTCAGGGCAAACAGAGTTATCTGTGCCGTAACTGTGGCCGTCAATGCGCGAGAAAGCCCCTGTCCTGCGGGTTATAAGTTCTGATCTTAAAGAGCTTTGTGTGAAAATGTCCCTATTTGGCATGGGATTGGGAGCCATTGAGAGAGTGACTGGTATTTCCCATAACACAGTGCTCAACTGGGTACGACTTGCACCAAGCACAGATTCCCGATCGTAACTATGAAATACCTCAAACAGCTCACGCTAGATCAACTACAAACTTTTATGGGCTCAAAAAAAACCAAATTTGGGTCTGGAGAGTCGTCAACAGCAAAATGCCAGGAATTCTGAAGTTTGTACGGGGGCGTTAGCGTTTGCGATAGCATTCCGCAAGGAAAGCTCCTCTGTAAGAGACTCGCTCGTTAGTTACCTTGACTATATTGTGGCAGATGATTCACGGTTGGGCCGGTTTTCTTGATATTGTGGTTTAATTGCTACAGTGCAAGAAGGAGCGGTAGGAAATGGAGGAACTATCACAGTCAATACAGAAAATTTACGACTTCAAGATGGAGCGCAGATCAACGCCCGCAGCAGAGGTGGGGGAGATGCAGGCAATATAACCATCTCTGCTAAAGACACAGAAATAATAGGAAAATCTCCCAATGGTATATGGCTAAGTGGCTTAACCGCAGAAGCAACAGATGAAGGAACAGGAGCAGGAGGAACGTTAATTATCAACGCCGAAAATTTCAATATTCGGGATGAAGCAGAAATCACAGTCAGCTCCCAAACCCAAGAACCAGCAGGCAACCTAGAAATCAACAGCAACAACATCCTCATAGAAAACCAAGCTAGTCTCAATGCCAAAACCACAGGAGGTCAAGGCAGCATCACCATCAAAAACAACAAAGACTTTATTCTCCGCCACAACAGCAACATCAGCACTAACGCCACAGGAGAAGCCACCGGAGGCAACATCAATATCAACACCGAAAACCTAGTCGCACTGGAAAACAGCGACATCTCCGCCAATGCTCAAGCCGCCTTCGGAGGCACTATCAACATCACCGCAGCAGGCATATTCGGCACAGAATTCCGCCCCTTTTAGGGGGAGGCTTTAAACCCAATTTTTCGGTAAATTCTAAATCTTTATCAAAAATTTTTAACTCCCTGTCAAATAAGGATGCCCAGAATTTTTTGGAGATTTTGGCGCAAAACAAAGGGCTTAATCGCCCTGAAAATTAATTTAAGTTTGAACTATTTTTTGACAAATTACAAGAAATTTTCTGAACTCAAGCTTATTACATTATTAACTGTAGCTAGTAGATCTCCACTAGCAGTAACTGTTAATAATGTATTCCTACCATTTAGTACAAAAGTTAAATCAGTAAATTCTAAATCATCAGATAATACTATCTTATCGCCTCCTAGTTGAAAATCCATAATGGTATCACCACCAAAGCGACTAGCAAGTAGAAAAAGGTCACTGCCCTTACCACCTATAAGGGTATCATTACCCCTACCACCTCTAAGGCGATCATTGCCATCGCCACCTTGAAGGTTATCATCACCCTTACCACCTCTAAGGAAATCATTGCCAAATCCACCTACAAGGAGATCATTGCCAAATCCACCTACAAGGAGATCATTGCCAAATCCACCTTGAAGGTTATCATTGCCATTACCACCGTCAAAGAGATCATTGCCATTACCACCTACAAGGAGATCATTGCCATCATTACCTCTAACGGTATCATCACCATTACCACCTATAAGGGTATCAAAACCATTATTACCCCCAAGGGCATCATTGCCATTACCACCGTCAAAGAGATCATTGCCAAATCCACCCAGAAGGGCATCATCGTCCAAACCACCCAGAAGGGTATCATTGTTATTACCACCTATAAGGCGATCATTGCCATTACCACCTCTAAGGAGATTATTGCCAAATCCACTCAGGAGGAGGGGTTTTATTTTTCTGTTTCTTCTTCTGCTTTTTCGTTCTAGTAAATGTGGAATTGTCTGCGGTTGTCTGATAATTCGGTTCATTAGTAAAACGTTCCTGGACTAAATCCTGTAAATCTTTTTCCCAAGCTTTAATATCAGGTGTTTTTGACGTAAGACCTTTTTCATTGTTTTTAGATTCTGGCTCATCTACTGTTTCTGTCTCTGGGTCAGGTTCTTGTTTCGGGTGCAAATAATTTCCCACAATCTCTTCGAGTAATTTTTCCGGCTTGACTCCCTGTTGTTTGGCCAAAGCTCTTAATTTGTCCCAGACATCTCTGGGTAGCTTTGCTGTGGCTAAGAGAGGTGTTGTTTCCCCAGTAATAGTAGTTTCTATGTAATTTGCTGTAATGGGTTTGGATTGATCCTTTGCTTTATCCAACACTTCTTGCCAACAACTCATAGTTTCATCAGTTTCCTCGCTGACTTGACTCACAGAAGTGGCTAATCTGGTAGCTTGAGATACGTTGTCTGGCAGCTCGGTAAATCCTTCCAGCATCAATGACCAAGATATTTGAGCAGCTTTAATGACTCGTTTGACGTAATAGACCGATTTTTTCAAACATTTAACACAATATTGTTTGAAGGTTTTATACCCTAAATTTTGATAAAGTTTGTAAATCTGAAAAGCTCTCAAGGCCATGCCCTCTTTGATATAGGCGTATCTGTCGGCCAGCATATCTATTTCCAGAGAGGCGATCGCATCATCGCCATTTTTCCAGGTTTCGTTCCAAAACAAATCGCAAAATTTATCTAGATGGCCATCTGCCCATTGGGGAAGTTCTGGGTCATTAAAAGGTATCTCGAATCCGTGGTTGTATAGGTTTCCAATCATAAGTAAGAAAGTAAGAAAAAGTTAGGTTAGTAAGTAAGGGGTGGATTCAACAATTAATAATTAACAATTACCTCCTCTTTTCAGGGATATCTAACCCCACCCCGAAAGATATCCAATAGATAGTCACTAAGAATAAGTATGCTGATGTCTTTTAAGCACTAGGTTTTAACTGTTTGAACTGCTCCGTTGGGCATCACCTCTTGAGCATTGTTTGTGTATGACTTGATATTATAATTACATTGTGTATAAGATTATGTCAAGAGGGTTGAGTAGAATTATCTTGTACACAAACAATGGACAAAAGAATAATAGATGGCTGGAAAACCGAAATACAAAAGTCCCAAAAAACGAACCAATCTATCACTAACTCCGGAGACCTTGCAACGTATGGACGAAATAGCGGAGGCGTTGAATATCAGTCGCAGCGAGCTAGTGGAAAAGTGGACGGGGGCATGGGACAAACTGGAATCCGTTGGATTATTGGGGGAATCCTTGGCCTGTTTCGGGAAGTAATGCACGAAGCTTTGAGTTACATAGACGAGCATGGCGAAAGATTAGAAAAAAGACTAACAGATCATAAAAATAAGAAAGCTAGTTTTTTAGAGAAGTCAGCAGCACTGGAAAAAGAAATCGCTCGCCTATTGGAGCAGGTCGAAAAGCTTCCAGAAGAATCAACAACGGAAGAAGAATAAACTCAGAAAGCCGATCGCAGCAATGTGGTCGGTATTTTTTCATGCCACAAATTCTACACAACCAATACGCCCAACTTGCCACAGATCAACACCAAGGCAAAATCTTTCAACTCAGACAATATAACCCCCAACTTCACCTGGTCTACCCGAAACATTAATTTATATCAACGAGCTTAAGTCTTAGGTTTTAACTGTTTGAACTGCTTCGTTGGGCGTCACCTCCTGGGTATTTTTTCTGTATGAATATAGTATTACAATAACTTCTGTATACAATAGTTGTCAAGAGTTTAGTTAGAATCTTTCTATACAGAAACAATGGATACTTTAGAAGGACATGGCAAGACATCCAATTCACGGAGTGAGAAAAGAACGAATCAACTTGACGATAACGCCAGAATCTCGGCAAAGGTTGAAACAGATAGCAGAAGCTTTGAACACCAGTCAAGGAGAACTACTAGAGAAGTGGATAAAAGCATGGGACAAACTGGAATCAGTTGGATTATTGGGGGAATTCTTGGCCTGTTCCGGGAAGTAATAGACGAAGCTTTGAGTTATATGGACGATGATGGTGAAAGATTAGAAAAAAGACTAGCAGATCATAAAAATAAGAAAGCTAGTTTTTTAGAGAAGTCAGCAGCACTAGAAAAAGAAATCAGTCGCCTATTGGAACAGGTCGAAAAGCTTCCAGAAGAATCAACAACAAAAGAATAATAAATTCAGGAAGCCGATCGCAGCAATGTGGTCGGTATTTTTTCAAGCCAAAAATTTTACACGACAAATACGCCCAACTCCCCACAGGTCAGCACCAAGGCAAAATCTTTCAACTCAGACAATATAACCCCCAACTTGACCGAAAAATTTGGGTAGTTACGCTTCCTCTTTTAAGAGGATAAATATGTCAGTTAAGTCTTAGGTTTTAACTGTTTGAACTGCTTCGTTGGGCATCACCTCCTAAAAATTTAACCCTGATTGTATTGTTTATTATTTTAACTATCCGGATAGAATAAGTCAAGTGGTTCAGATAAAATTTTTCTATCCGTATAAAATGGCTAACAAAACAAATGGCGAGACATCCAAATTATGACGAGAAGAAAACAAGCTTGGAAATAAGCTTGACTCCCAAGGCAAAAACAAGGTTAGGACAGATGGCGAAAGCGTTGGGCCTGAGTCGGAGCGAACTAATAGAACAGTGGGTAAGGCAAGAGTCTTCACCGGGGGGGAACGCGAAACTCTTGGGAAAATTCTTGAACAACTTCAAGAGTTGCAACGTGAACATATTAAATATATAGAAGCTCATGGAGACAGATTAGTACAAGGACTTCAGGAAAATAACGAATATAAGTCAAAAGTCTTGGGAAAGATGGGTGCTTTAGAAGAAGAGGTAGTCAGGATTTTGAGTGGAGAAGCAGAACTTCTAGTAAGCGACAAAACAGAAGAAGAATAAATTTAGGAAGCCGATCGCAGCAATGTGGTCGGTATTTTTTCATCAAATAGAATATTAGTGTAATAATTGTGGCCATTATTGGCCTCGTACAAATGCTGTGAGGATTATTTTTGAGGAAATTTAATCAATATGCAGAATCTATTCAAAAAAATTTATAAACTTATTAGTAATAAAAATAGACTAAAGATTGGGATACTAAAGTTGATAGCGATCGCTCTATTTGGTTTTTGTTTCAGTCTGGGAATTAATTTTTTATCTCCCATTTTAGCACAATCTTCTCCTTCTAGTTTAATTCAGCAAGGAGTCAAATTGTTACAGCAGGGAAGGGCGGAAGCTGCATTGGAAGTTTGGCAACAAGCAGAAGTTATTTATCGGAAAAATAAGGATCGTATTGGTGAAATTAGAAGTCAAGTTAATCAAGCTCAAGCATTAACAAGTATGGGATTTTATAGACGTTCCTGTGATACAGTGCTACAAGCATTTGGCAATGATTTACAGTGTGAACGCTTGACATAAAGTGAGCTACAAACTGTTTTGTCAAGATTTAATACATCAAATACTAATCTAAATTTTCAAGGTCTACAAAGCTTGGGAAATGGATTGCGCGTACTGGGTAAATTGGCTTTATCTCAAAAGGTTTTAGAAGCTAGTTTTCCATTGGTAAATTCTCAAAATATTGAAGGTCGATTATTGCTAAATTTAGGAAATACAATTCTTTCTCAAGCTCAAGGCATTGCTAATTTTAGGCTGAGAGGAAAAGCAGAAAGACAAGCAATTATCCAAGGTTTATCTTATTATGAAAAAGCGGTGACTGTTTCTGATGAAGAATTAATTAAAATTCAGGCAACTATTAATCATCTTAGTCTGTTACTTGAATTAAACCGACAATGGCAGAAGAGTTCAGGTGATGATTGGCTGCAACCTCATGTACAATTTCAGATTGATACTTTACCTCAAATTATTGGTATTTTAAATAAAATTAATCCCTCTCCTCATTCAATTCAAGCAACGATTAAATTTGCAGAAAGTTTGATGAATTTTGAGCAAATAAATGCCAAATCAACTTTAGTTCAACTACAGACTAATTTTGCCGAATTAACTCTACCAAATACTATTAATGAACAATTCCTCGACCAAGCAATTCAACAAGCAAAAATTATTCATAATTCTCGTTTAGAAGCTTATGCCATTGGAATTCAAGGAAAATTGTATCAAAACATGGGAAAACTAGAAAATGCACTTAATTTGACAAATCAAGCCTTGGCGATCGCTCAAAAAATCTCTGCTTCAGATATTGCTTATCAACTCCAAGAACAATTGGGAGATATTTTTCTCCAACAAGGAGATTCCTCAAAAGCACTTTTAGCTTATAAATCTGCTTTTAATACCCTGCAAATTTTACGACGCAACTTGGTAGCTTTAAATAGAGATATTCAGTTTGATTTTCGGGCAAATATTGAACCTTTATACAGAAAACTTGTAGCACTATTACTTCAGCCTGAACTTGGTTCAACTCAACCAAAATTGTCCAATATAAAAGCAGCTCAGAAGGTAATTGAATCTCTACAATTAGCAGAATTAGATAATTTTTTCCAAAATGCTTGTGTCAATGCTGAAGATATTAATATCGATGAAATTGATAAAAATGCAGCCGTTATTTATCCAATATTGTTAGATAATCAATTAAGTGTTATTCTCAAATTGCCTGGAACTGACAACTTTCGTTATGCTTCAGTGAGCGATAAAAACTTTGCAGCACAATTTCAGGAAACCTTATTTAATCTTAGAGTAAACATTACAACTATAAGAGGAAGCAGCAAAGTTAAGTTGCCATCTAATCAACTTTATCAGTGGTTAATTAAACCCTTTGAAGCAGATTTGGAAATAGATTTAGAACACGATACCAGTCAAATCAAAACTCTAGTTTTTGTCTTGGATGGGTTACTCAGAAATTTTCCCATGTCTGTATTGTATGATAGCGATCGCGAACGTTATCTCGTGGAAAGATATGCAATTGCAGTAGTACCGGGTTTGCAATTAGTCAATCCCAAACCTTTATTAAAGGAGCAGCTACGAGTATTAACTGCCGGAACAAGTCAGAAAGCACCTAGTTATGAATTGGAGGGTTTTAGTTCCCTACCCTATATTCAACAAGAACTAGATGCTATTGAAAAAACTGTACTACAATCTGAAAAATTAGCAGATGAAAAATTCACGAAAACTAATATTCAAGCTCAGGTTAATTCTGAACCTTTTAACATTATCCATATTGCAACTCACGGACAGTTTAGTTCTAATCCAGATGATACCTTCATTTTAGGTTGGGAAGAACGTATTAATGTTCGAGATTTAGACCTACTGCTTCAGACTAGGAATTTGACAAGGTCAGAGCGAGCGATCGAATTATTAATTTTAAGTGCTTGTCAGACGGCATTGGGAGATACACGAGCAGCATTGGGTTTGGCTGGAGTTTCTATTCGGGCAGGGGCTCGTAGTGTTCTAGGGAGTTTATGGAACGTTAATGATGGCTCTACAGCAGAATTAATGAAACAGTTTTATCAAGAATTATTGCAGTCTGGTAGTTCACAACTCAGAAAAGCGGAAGCACTGCGTCAAGTTCAAATGAAATTTATCAAAGGAGAAATAGAATTAAATGCAGATTACGATAAACCCTATTATTGGTCATCATTTATTCTTGTTGGTAATTGGTTGTAGTTCGTAAGGAAGAGGGAAGAAGGAAGAGGGAAGAGGGAAAATTTGGGTTCAACGAGATGGAACTGAAGTAGGAATAGCTAGGGAGTTAATTGAAGCGGGGGTGCCTAAGTCTGATATTGTACTAGTGCAGGATGGCAGAAATAAGTGACCAGTAGGAGCAATGCCCTCTTCCTGAGATAGAATACTCAGAGGTGCGATCGCATCGGAGAGGCCAGCCCCAAAAAGTGACCACTAAAAAAAAGTGATTTCTGGCGACAACTCTTAATTATTGCCTTTTTTCAGTGATTAAATTCACTGGAGATAGAGCGGTATTATCCTGTTTGATTAGCGTAATTATTACGCTAACTGTTAGTTACTTTTTGTCCAAAGTCCAATCGAATATCTTTACTCACTAATAACTTTGATTCAGGTATAATAATAATATCTCAATAAAATATTAAATATATATACCTATGGATACTGCAAAAATTAGCACCGAATCAGTAAAGTTACTATCTATTATTACTGGCAATAAACTAAGCAAAAGAGATATTAATCCACCAGTATTGTTTCTGGCAAATTTAGTCATCATATTGATAGGTGTTATTTATGCAGATGGGAAAGTAGCAGAGGAAGAAAGAGCAAGATTAAAAATTACCCTCCATAAATTTATCCCGCCGAAAGGAAATATCTTGGAATTAACTAAGTTAATGATTAAAGGAGTATCAAAGCAACATCTTTACAAAAAAATTGAGGCGATTTTGACATTAACTTATCCTCTGTCTCCTCCAGAAAAATTGTTATTAATTTGCTTTGGTTATGAGATGTCTGCTGCTGATGGAAATATTGATGTACGAGAAAAAAAATATTTGGAAATTATTAGTCGTAAGTTAGGCATTAAAACCAAACATTTGCAGGTATTAGAAGCAGGATTTACTCATCAAGAAAATTTCGCCCATAAGGCAATGGAGGAAGTGGCATATTTACTCAATCCAGCACGTTTCCATCAGTTAGATAATATTTTTGTCAAAGCTGCTAGTGAAATGCTAAATTCACTCTTACCCAACTACAATCAAAATCAAAACAAAAAAAATCAGCCTCAACAAACTGTTGTTTATCAAAGATTAAAAGAGTTTCAAAAATATAAACAACAATTGCATAATCTTTGCTCCGAAATTTATCAAATAGTTACAGTATCAACTGAGAGAGATTTACTGCCCAATACTTTAATATCTGAAGTAAATAAAATATTAAAAAAATTACAATCCCAAAAATTCCGAGTTGCAGTGGTTGGAGAATTTAGTCAAGGTAAATCAACCTTATTAAATGCTTTGTTAGGAGAAGAAATTCAACCAGTCAGAGAAATTCCTTGCAGTGGCACAGTTACAGTTTTAAAATATGGCGAACAAAAGCGGGTAATTTGTCGTGATAAAAATGGTAATGAGATAGAAATTTCTTTAGCAGAATATCAGGAAAAATCTACTATTTCAGAATCAGCAGCTTTAGGAGATATGAGTCAAGAATTAGCACACTCAGAGATAGAATCAATATTTTTTGAACATCCAGATTTAGAGTTATGTAAAAGTGGGGTAGAAATTATTGATTCTCCTGGTTTAAATGAAAATCCTAACCGTACAGCTATTACTCAAAAACTATTAGAAGATACTGATGCAGTGATTTTCTTAACTAATGCTTCTCGACCATTAACTCAAGGGGAACAAGAGTTAATTCAAAGTATAAAGTTGCAGTTAAATGGGAATCAAATTAATTTACCTGCAGATAATTTATTTGTGTTGGTGAATTTTCTAGATTTGGTCAGGAGTGAAAAAAGCCGTCAGCAAATTAGGCAACGATTAGAAAATTTTGTATTTGGTGAAAAACCGATTATTTCTACTGATAGTCATTTACATTTTATTTCTGCTCAAGCTGCTTTAGATGCAATTTTAGAGAGTGAAGAAAATGAATATTTAACCTCTTTTAATAATTTTACAAAGTCCATAGAAAAGTTTCTGACTATTGAGCGAGGTGTTGTGGAATTTCAGCAGTTTGTAACTAAGATGAATAGTTTAATTTCTGAGTCAATAAAAGGATTAGAACAAGCAGAAAAAATTTTAGATGGTCAGGTGTATTTGCCGGAAGAGGCAAAACAGAAAATATTGGAAAAAATAGGGGAAGCTAGTGAAGGGGATGTGAAAATTTTATCAACTACTGAAAAACTGAAAGATAAGAGTATTAAAAAAGTGGCTGAAGCATGGGTTCAATGGACAGAAGGATTGAGCGATCACTTATCTGAAAAAATTAATGAATGGGATTCAGAACATTCACCTCTTTGGGATAAGGAAAAAGTTATCAAAGATTATGCTGAAGGATTTACAAGTTCTCTTTCTACAGAATTAGAAAATTGGGGTAATACAGAAGTCAAGAAAATTGTGGTGAATAATTTACAGATTTTAAGTAAAGAAGTTTGTCAAAAATTAGAGGTTGTTAGAATGAATTTACAAGAGGTTGATGAGCAAATAAATTCTAATTTGAATGAGCAATTTAATTTGGCAATTAAAAATATTAAAGTAGATGGATTAGATATAAATTCTGTAATTAAGTTAGAAGAGTATGATGATAATGGAGGTGCTTTATGGGAAGGATTACAATTAGGTAGTCTCACGGCAGGTGCATTATTTATGTTTACAGGATTGGGAATTTTGCCTATTATTATAGCTGGGGGAGCAGTGGCTTTGATTAGCTCATTTTTTGGTATTGGTGGTGATGAAGAAAAAGCAGATATGAAAATTAAACAACAAGTTTATAATGTGGGTTTTCAAAAGTTTCAGGAGTCTTCTGAAGAAATACTTGATAAGGTTTGTGACAATATTGCTGAAGTTTTCTATACTCAGTTTAAATCTGTAAGTACGGTAATTGAACAGGCAATCTTGCTTTACGAAAATATCCTGGAACAACAAGATAAAGCTCACAAAGAAACTCAGTCACAACTACAAGTTGAAAAAGTATTTATATCCACTAAACAACAGCAACTTAAACAAATACAAAGCCGACTTGAAATAATCTTAACTCAAATTAGTGGGAGTAAATAAACTGCTATTGACTGAAATGAAAAGTCCTCAATAATTTATTTACTAGAAAAGGCGATCGCTCAAATTATTCAGCGGGGGAGTAGAGGAGAATTCAACAATTAATAATTAATAATTACCTCTCCTTAAAAAGAAGAGGATTGACGCTGAAGGAATTTTTTTTCTTTTTTCTCCTTTAAAGGAGAGGCTTTTAATCTTAATTATTCGGTAAATACAAGAGTAATTAACAATAACTGGTTAATAATTACTAAAAGTTTATTCAGTATATAGCGTTTTTCAAATTAGTGAGATACAGTTGTTTTTCTTTTTTTCTATCCCCTGTTTCTCGAATTACTACTCCCTACTCCCTACTCCCTACTCTCTAAAACAAACGAATTTTGTACCTCACCAATATGAGAATTGCTATATGTTAATTAATTAATAATTGAAGTGTTACTTAAGTATAGTATTTTTTATTTCAAATTGGTATAAAAGGGGGTAGGGAATAGTAAGTAGAAGAATATCCGCGCCCTATTTGCGTAGTGCTATATTTATTCAAATTGTATAATTCAGAGGAATAAAATCAAATGAGTCGCAAGAAACCTTTTTCTCCAGAAGAGTTTAAACTGCTATATTCTCAAGTTCCTAGATTAGTTGTAGAAGTAGTTGTGAAAACTGATTTAGGTGTGGCATTAACTCTTAGAAAAGATGCTGCATGGAATAATCTGTGGCATATTCCTGGAGGTACGGTTTTTTATCAAGAATATATTGAAGATGCTATTCAAAGAATTGCCGTAGAAGAGTTGAGTATTACAGTTACAAAACAACAGTTATTAGGATATTTAGAATATCCGAGTGAAGAAAAACAACGTGGTTTTGGTTGGTCTGTAGGATTAGTATTTTTATGTACTCCTAATTCTCCGCTCCCGACCGAAAATCAAGAAGGAGAAAAAATTCAAATTTTCGATTATGTTCCTGAAAATATTGTTGAAGAACACAAAAAAATTTTGACTCAAGTTTTATCGACTTAAGAGGAAACAGAAAACCAGAAATTTATATTCTTAAAAATTAGAAATTAACTACACTGTGTTACAGGTTGAGAGTATTAGATAGGGAAAAAGATTACCAAATAATGAATAATTAGGATTTGCTGAAAAAGTATTATGATTGAGGTTAGGAGTCAGGATAAATAGGAATTATAGAGTAGGTAGTAGTAAGAATTGTCCCTATATTTTTCTGCCCAACTCTTGCACAAAATGCTAACTTTTTGAGCTTGATCAACCGAAAAGCTGGCACTTTTTTTCAGCCTAAAACAGTTAAAAACTTTATCTATCAATCCTTTGATATTTAATCAGCAAGTCCTAATTATTTATTAAAGTTTAAATTCAGATTCCCCACGTCAATTTGTTACATAAAAAGTTTGCTGAAAAAGTCTTTTAGTAGGCGTAGGAGACAACCCACCCCTAACCCCTCCCAGGAGGGGAGAAATGGGAATGATCCAGGAGGTAGGATTCAACAATTAAGAATTAATAATTAATAATTACTTCTCCTTGAAAGCGGATAGGATTGACTCAAAGGAAAATTTTTTTCTCCTTTAAAGATAATAAAGCTGATACCTGATAGCTGACTGCTGTTTGTGCAGCATTCCGCAGGAAATGCTTACAACTGTATTGACTTATAAATAGGGAGTATCGGAAATATTTATCGTTGATAAGAGGCTTCAAACCCAAATTTTTCGGTGAATATGGGGGCAATTTTCTACCTTTTTCCCCTATTCTATTTCTCGAACTCCTAACTCTTGACTCCTTTGCCAAAAACCCTTACCTTTGCAAAGATATCTAAGGGTTCTTTCATTAATGGATAATTGATAATTGATAATTACCTCTCCCTTTTAGGGAGAGGATTGACCAATAAGGAAAGAATTTATTTTTTCCCTTTGAAAGGGGAGACTTTCAACCTGAATTATTTAATTATTTAATTATTTAATTATTAATTATTCGGTCATACCAGAATACGCGATAAATTTTGGCTACAAATAATAGAAAATTGTGATGATAGTTTCTCTATATTATTGCTCTTTTCTTACTTCATTCTACTTCTTCCTTACTCCTTATCAAAAAACTAAATATTACAAAAATTTCAACTTAGATAATTAACCTTTTCTTGACTACCTTCTACTATAGCAATCAGGAATCAGTTGTGAGAATTGAGTTATTCCTTAAAAATATAGAATATAGCAATTATGATATTCATATGATACGTTTTTTTCTTCTTATATGTTGCCTGTTCCCTGTTGCCTGTTCCCTAAAAGTTTCCAATATCTCACAACTCAAATCATATTGCTATATAAACTTACTGTCGCGATCGCAACTGCTTTACTATTACCATCTACTTTTATTATCCAAAATCTAAAAATAGTAAATTCTTGATTTTATATTACACTGAGTAATATGTATGTAATATAATTGATATAGCACTACGCAAATAGGTTAGGAAATTTATAAATACTCAAAGTTAGTCAGGGATTACTTCTAACTTTTGTAGGGGCAAATGGCCATTCGCCCCTGCTGACTTCTGACTTGCGTAGCGCCATAGCTGTGCCTCTAAAATATTTGATAGTAGAATTATGGCAACTTTTCGGGACATCATTAAATACTACCAGGCATATCTACCACTTTCCATCTTAGGTATCGGAGCATCTAGCACTCTCGAACTAATTGATTTAATAGTTCCTTATGCCATCGGTCAGACTTTGAACATACTTTCAGACCGCTCTACAGACTGGCCAATGGAAAACTTGATTGGAGCAGTCTCCAATGTAACTGGACTACCAACTAATCAACTATTATCCCTATCAGTGACATTAGGACTAATATTTTTAGTCAGCATCACCAAAGGTCCAACTATGGCTTGGTTAGGACACTGGTATCACTGGGTAGTTCCTCTAAAAGCACGTCGAGACCATTTCCAAAACGCCGTCAAAAAAATCCTCACCCTACCTATAGAATTTTATGATGAAAATAACCCAGGACGGATAGCTAACCGTATTTCTAAAGGAGTCTTAAACCACACTTGGACTTATCCTGAAATTGCTGGTGTATTAATACCCAAATTAGTGCGTGTAGTTGGAATTTTTATCGTCATCTGTTTAATAGAATGGCAGATTGCTATTCTATTCTTAATTTCTTTTATCTTTATCCTCAGCTTTACTATCAAAACTCTTCAAAATCTTGCCAAAACAGAAGTAACTTTTGATAAGTATGAAGAAAACACAGAAAGTCGCAACTCAGAAATTATTACCAATATTAAAACAGTCAAAGCATTTGCCACAGAAACTCAAGAACTGCGCAAACAAACTACCCGAATTAACCGCGCTCTCAAATTTATTATCTATCGAATTCATCGAGGCTATGTTTGGCTATCTATGTATCAGACAACAGTTGTTCAATTTTGCCTTTTCTTCATTCTAGGTTTAACATTATCAGCAACATTGTCTGGCGAAATTTCTCTAGGATATTTCGTGACTGTATATACACTAGCAAGTATGGCTTATGCAGAGATAACTCCTATTAGTCAGCTAACTGAAGAATTTGTCCGTCGCTATGCTTCAATGATTCGTTTCCATGAATTTATGAAGTTACCTATAGGTTCTGATGCTGCTAATTTATCAGGAAAAATAACCAGCTACTCACAGATTAATGCCTATAAATTTACAGGAAAAGTTGAGTTATCTAATTTAAGTTTTAGTTACAACCCAAACCAACTTGTTTTACAGGATATAAATCTCTTAATTACACCTTGCCAAACAGTAGCTTTAATTGGAAAATCTGGCTCAGGAAAATCTACTTTAGTCAAATTAATATTCAGATATTTTCAAGCAAATAAAGGCAAAATTTTAATTGATGGAGAAGATATTAATACTCTGGATATTACAGGTTATCGACGTAGATTAGCAATTGTTCATCAAGAAGTAGATATATTCAATGGCACTCTATTAAGTAACTTGACTTACGGTAATCCTCAAGCAACTTTTGCCCAAGTTAAAGATGCTTGTAAAATTGCTAAAGCTGATGAATTTATTGAACAAATGCCTCAAGGTTACTATACAGTTGTTGGTGAAAGAGGAATGCGATTATCTGGTGGTCAACGACAACGTATAGGAATTGCTAGGGCATTATTAGTAGACCCAGATGTGCTAATTTTTGATGAGGCAACTTCCAGTTTGGACTATGAAAGTGAGCGATCGATTCAGTTAGCAATGCGTAATATTTTTGGTACTCGCACTACAATTATTATTGCCCATAGATTAAGTACAGTTAGGGAGGCGGATAAAATCGTAGTTCTTGACCAAGGTAAAATTGTCGAAGTTGGTAGTCACGAAGAATTATTAGCTCAAAAAGGTATTTATAGACGACTACATTCATTGCAAGAGACTGGAGAATTAATAGCTTAAGTTTGGCAGGAGGAAACAAGAAAAAAAGTGTCTACTTTCGTAGCATGATCTAGTACACTGACACATCTAAAATGGTGCAATAAATATAGGTTGGGTTGCGGGACGTTAGCGGAAGCAAGCTACAACCCAACCTACATTTTTAGGCATGTCGGTCCACTAGGAAAAGTTAGTCCAAAAAAGAGAATAACTTCAATCTCCTAAAAATGACTAATACCCTTGATATTTAAGTATTTATGCCTTTTTTAGATCAAACCGTCTGCCTGTATATATTTGAGTCTATTCCATCGCTCTGTTTTGTCTAAGTCCCACTAATATCAATTTTATAAATGTTTGCTACAAATGACTGAGCTTTTTACCCGGAGTTAGGACTCAGAATCGGGAGTCATAATAAATGGCTTTAATACCATTTTTAAGTCTAAAATCCTCTTTTTTGTCAAAGGCACATCTGCTACAAAGTATGCACTATCACACTTATTATTTGTAACATTATTTTTTTGAATTGGTACAACTACTATTTCTCCCTGTTGCCTGTTGCCTGTTCCCTCTTTTCTAGAGATGTCTAATAAAATTTTTTCCAAAAACTATTGCAATTAATTTTTTTTGTGTTAGTATATATAAATGTGAGTCGTAAGGGTCGATGCCCGAGTGGTTAATGGGGGCGGACTGTAAATCCGCTGGCTATGCCTACGCTGGTTCAAATCCAGCTCGGCCCACTCACAAATAGGAAGGATTGAAAGAAAGACGCCCGTGTGGCTCAGTGGTAGAGCACACCCTTGGTAAGGGTGAGGTCACGAGTTCAATCCTCGTCACGGGCTTATAAAATAATTAATAGTATTCCTAAACGTATAATATAATATCATAATAAATAAGTTTTGCTTTTTTCAATTATATATAGTCATGGTTAGAGCCAGATGAAAAAAGCCTAAAGCATCAGATGGTTATGTAATTAAAGCTTTAGTATTTTAAGTAGAGTTATACATATTTAGCTATCATTCTCAAATAGCTTCAATGGTATGGCACAATCAATAAACTAAGTATTTTTTGGGGAAGGTGGTATGACACCTACAAAACTTTCAGATTCAGAAAAATTAGAAATTGTTGAGCTGTATCAAACTACAGAAGATAATACTATTACTCTAGCAGACCGTTACGGAGTAAGTAGTTCTACTATTAGACGTATACTGCAAAGTAACATACCAGAAGATGAATATAAAGAGCTAGTTCACCAGAAGCAAAAACGTCCATCTCGTTCCCAAAAAAATAATATTGACCAGGATACAGCAGATGATCTGGATGAGTTAAAAGTCAAGGAAGACTTAGATGGAGAAGTATTAGATGATGGGGAAGATGAATTAGGTGAAGTAGTCAAAAAAAGACGACGACGGTCTTCTTCATCTAATAATTCAGAGATAGATCGGCAAACAGAAGCTCCTAAATTATCTTTAACTTCTCAAGAAAAGCAAAAATCAAGCGATCGCCTTGATAATAATTACGATCTGCCAAAAGAAGAAATAGAAGAGATTTTAGCAGCAGATTTACTAGAGCAAACCCAAAATTTAGATGATTTTGAGGATGATGATTTAGAAGATTTTGCTCAAGAATTTGACGATGAAGATAAGCTTGACGAAGAAGAGGATGTAGAAACCCCTTATAACTTATCTATTCAGAATTCTAGTTATTCTGAAATTAGAGTATATCCTCTCACAGAATCTGTTCTGCCAAAAATTTGTTATCTAGTAGTAGATAAATTTACAGAGTTAGTTACTAAACCTTTGATGGCCTTTTGCGAGCTAGGACAAATACCTATAGAAGATTCTCAAGAGAGGACTTTACCAGTTTTTGACAATCACCGAGTAGCTCATAGATTTTCTACCCGCAACCAAAGAGTGCTAAAAGTGCCTGATGGTAGAATGTTGCAAAAAACTTCAGTATATTTACAAGCAAAAGGAATTACTCGACTACTGATTGATGGTCAAGTATACAAGTTATAGTAACTACTGAGGTCAGGAAATTCTTGACTAAATTCTTTAAATTAAAATCTAAGAATAAGAATAGGCACAATTTATTTTCCAGAATCAAATCAAAAATCTTCTTGATGCTCTTTCATCTGTCCAATACCAATCAGAGGTGGTAGGAGAATAGAACTAACGATAACTCCTATACTCACGCTAAATGCCAAAATTACTCCGATAGGTATCTCGATAGACCGGAAAACAATAAATTTCAAAGATATTGGGGCAGAATTCTGGACTGAGAAGATTGCAATACCACTCACCCACAATGCCAGAATTATACTACTGAGAATTGGCGAAATGAATTTTTGCATTAAAAAATCAGCTTAGGAAACGGAATATAACTAATTATCACCTTACCATGAATTACAACATTGAAGAAGGAAGAATGAAGAAGGAAGAAGGAAAGACTGTAGTCCTGCTCGCGTAATGTTAGATGGGGATTAACAACGGTCCTTTATGGGAGTATCTTGCTCCCACTACTGTTGTCCTTAACCAAAAAAATTACAATAGACCACTATTACAATGCACTACCACCGAAAAAACTAAAGGACTGGAAAGGTGGATGGAGATACTAATACAATTTCTGAATAGTAATGCTATGTTTAATTACCATCTCCCCATTAAAAAGATACATAGCAAACTGTTTGAGATTTGGTCTAAAATGTCGCTGCTTGATCGAACCCCAAAAAACTTGTAGATACCGCAGTTGACTTACGTGGGTATTAAATCCATAAGAGAAAAGATAAAGGAAACTAATGGTAACTAAATAGTATAAAAAATTTGCCAGATTAAGTGTAATAATATTACTCATCTAAATTATATTTAATTCATTGATGTACCGTAGTCTAAAATTAAATCAATTCATCTAAACTTTAAAATCTATAAATGCTAGTTCCTCTAACTCGTAAAACATTTGAGCAACTAATTCCAACTGTAGCTACGAGCGACCAATATAAATATTATTGGGGAAAATTCTCTGATGTGTTGAAACGAGCTTTAATTTCTGCTGTTGCAGTTTTGACCATTGTTTTAATTAACGTATTTGCTCATAACGATGGAGACCCTTTATTTTTACTAATTGGTATCACAGCAGGTCTTTATTGGTTTTGGGGACCTGTTTTATTAGCTAGTCTTCGCAATATGGAATGTAGACGATACCCATACAGTGGTCTATGGCAAGGACGAGTTTTAGATGTATATATTACAGAAGAAGTTGTTGGTGAAGAAGAAACAGTTAATAAGAAAGGGGAACTAATGATCGTAGAAAATTTAGAGCAACGAATCAATTTAGAAGTAGGANAAATTGAAAATATTTCTCAGAAAGAAATATTGAAAATTAATTACATTAATTCTGAAAAACTGCTAAATTTATTACAGAAGCGAAAAAGTTGCATTTAGTTTTTGGCCACATAAAATTGTTAAGGAAATTGGTTATATTTCTCAGGATTTTGTTAATGTAGATTACTCTAAAGTGCGACTATATTAAACCTAGATAATTAGTGATGAAAAGCCTTATTCTTGATAACTTTGCTCCTTTTATTTCTGCCTTCTCTCTGTGTAGCTGGAAAAATGATTATCAAACTTTAAAGAAAAATTAAGATAAATCTAGCCTACTTGCCAAAAATTGATACATTGTATACAGTAATAAAAGGTTAGGTTGAATAAGGGGTGTATGAGTACAGGAGTATTGAGGCAAAAATTAGGGTTAAAAAAGCAGTTAAATTATTGATATATATAGGTTTGATAACGAGTACATAAAACTCCGTACCATTACCCCATAAATACTTGTACCCCACTTAAAAAATACAAGTACCTATACCCCAATAAAAAAATTAGATACCTCGATTTGATTTGAATTATTAGATGATACAAATCTGAGTACAAAACTAATGATCGTAATCAATACTAATGGGGGTTTTTGAAAGTAACTGTTTAAAGGCCACTGATATAAAAACTATAACGCCGGACACCTAAACTGCATACGAAAAATAATCGTTTCAGGAAAAGTGTATCGACGCGAGTAATCCGTCACTCACGGCGACAGCTACCCAACAATAGTGGAAACTTAGATGTTACAGCCAACAGAACTATCTTCCCAACCAACAGTAGACAGCTTCGCAAAAACCACGAAAAGCACGGAAAAGAAATCCGGAGGCTGCGTGTCAAAGGGTTGCGGAACTACTACCGAACAGCAACTTCCCGCCAGTATTCAAGAGCGCGTTGCTAACCATCCTTGCTACAGTCAAGAAGCGCATCACCATTATGCGAGGATGCACGCTCCAGTTGCACCAGCTTGCAATATTCAATGTAATTTCTGTAACCGTAAATACGACTGCGCCAACGAAAGTCGTCCCGGTGTAGTTAGTGAACTGCTAACTCCTGAAGAAGCAGCTCATAAAGCTCTAGTAATTGCAGGCAAAATTCCCCAAATGACTGTTATGGGAATTGCCGGACCAGGAGACCCATTAGCGAACCCAGAGAAAACATTCCGCACATTTGAGCTTGTAGCTGAGAAAGCACCAGATATCAAGCTTTGCTTGTCAACCAATGGTCTAGCTTTACCCGATTATATTGATCGACTCAAAGCACTCAACATTGACCACGTTACTTTAACGATTAATATGGTTGACCCTGAAATCGGGGTAAAGATTTATCCTTGGGTTCATTATCGCCGGAAACGCTATAGAGGAATTGAAGGGGTAAAAATTCTGCATCAAAGGCAAATGGAATCCTTAGACTTACTCAGAGAAGCTGATATTCTCTGCAAAGTTAACTCAGTAATGATTCCTGGCATCAATGATGAGCATTTAGAAGAAGTAAATAAAATTGTTCGTTCTAAGGGTGCATTCATTCACAATATTATGCCTCTGATTTCTTCACCAGAACACGGTACTTACTTTGGCTTAAATGGTCAGCGTGGCCCTACCACTGAAGAATTGAAAACATTGCAAGACAAATGTGATGTAGGTGGCATGAAAATGATGCGTCACTGTCGTCAATGTCGTGCAGATGCAGTTGGTTTGTTAGGTGAAGACCGCAGTAAGGAATTCACAAAAGAAGCAATCATGGAGATGACTCCAGAATATGACTTGGAAAAGCGCAAAGAATTCCATGCTGGTATTGAAGGTTTCCGTAATAAATTAGCAACAGCTAAAGCAGAAACTCTTGTAAAAGAAGCAGTTGCTCAAGCTGGTCCTCCTATACTGTTAGCAGTAGCAAGTAAGGGTAACGGATTAGTTAATCAACACTTCGGTCATGCTAAAGAGTTTATGATTTATGAAGTTGATGGTGTGAAAGCTAGATTTATTGCTCACCGCAAAGTTGACCACTATTGCTTAGGTGGTTATGGTGAAGAAGGCAGTTTGGAGAATATCATTAAGGCAATTTCTGATTGTAAAGCTGTGCTGGTTTCTAAAATTGGTGAGAGTCCTAAGGAAAAGGTACTCGACGCAGGAATAGATGTAGTAGAGAGCTACGATGTAATTGAAACAGTTGCTTTAGATTTCTACAAGCAATTCATAAAACTAATACAACCTGCATAGGTTAACTGAAGTTAGAAGTCAGAAGTTTCAGGCAATTATTTGACATTAGCTTACAGCAGGTAAATGAAGTACAGATAAGAATGGTAAAGTTTTCGTAGTGCGGATATCTTGCCCGTGACTGGTGTACCTTACTAATATGAAATACGCTGTAAAACTCAAGCAATGGAAGATGTTTCCTTCTTCCTTCTTTCTTCTTCCCTCAATGGAAGATGTTTCTTTATTCCTTCTTCCTTCTTCCTTCTTCCCTCTTCCTTTCAAAAGCTTAAAACTCAAGCAATGGAAGATGTTTCCTTCTTCCTTCTTCCCTCTTCCTTCTTCCTTTCACCTCAAGTATTTAGTCAGCTATGCAACAAACCATTTATCTCGATAATAATGCTACCACCAAAGTAGATGATGCAGTGCTAGCGGAAATGCTGCCTTACCTGAGTCAGTTTTATGGTAACCCCTCTAGTATGCACACTTTTGGCGGACAAGTTGGTAAGGCTGTGAGAAACGCGCGATCGCAAGTTGCAGCTTTATTAGGTGCCCAGGATACAGAAATTATCTTTACCAGTTGTGGTACTGAGGGTGATAATGCTGCAATTCGAGCTGCTCTCACTGCCCAACCAAATAAACGGCATATTATTACTACTCAGGTAGAACACCCAGCAGTTTTGAATCTCTGCAAGCATTTGGAAAAGCAGGGTTATACCGTTACTTATCTGTCAGTAGATAGCCAAGGAATGATAGATTTACTTGAGCTGGAAGCTGCTATTACAGGTAATACCGCCTTAGTCTCCGTTATGTACGCCAATAATGAAACAGGCGTGATTTTCCCCATAGAGAAAATAGGGCAGATAGCTAAGGAATATGGTGCGCTATTTCATGTTGATGCGGTGCAAGTAGCAGGGAAAATTCCCCTGGATATGAAGAATAGCACTATAGATATGCTGGCTATCTCTGGTCACAAATTGCACGCACCTAAGGGTATTGCCGCTTTATATGTACGTCGTGGTACTCGGTTCCGTCCGTTATTAATTGGCGGACATCAGGAACGCGGTCGCCGTGCTGGTACGGAAAATGTGCCTGGTATTATTGCTCTGGGTAAAGCTTGTGAATTGGCACAGGAGCATTTAGCACATATCGACCGGGAACGGGAACTGCGCGATTATTTGGAGAACGGTATTCTTGCTGCTATTTCTGATTGTGCTGTTAATGGTCATCCTACTCAAAGGTTGCCTAATACTACTAATATTGGCTTCAAGTTTATTGAGGGAGAAGCAATATTGCTACATTTGAACCATTATGGTATCTGTGCTTCTTCTGGATCTGCTTGTACTTCTGGGTCTCTGGAACCGTCTCATGTTTTGCGGGCAATGGGTCTGCCATACACAATTTTGCATGGCTCAATTCGTTTCTCTTTATCACGTTATACAACTCGCCAAGAGGTTGAGGAAGTGTTAGCAGTGATGCCTACTATTGTGGAGCGTTTACGGGCTTTATCACCCTTTAAGAACGACCAAGCTAATTGGTTGCAAGAACGACAAGAAGCAACTGTACAATCCTAAAATTTACAATGTTTTAAAGATTGCTACACTTTTGTTTACGCTACATTTTTGTAGCAAAAATAACAGAAAAACTCAGTTGATTCCGCAACAATCATTATATAGCTTAAAGAGGGGTGTATCTCACGCTAATAACTCGCAAAATTGTAGCAGAATTAACAGAAAAAAGATTCCTTAACCTAGAGTATAAGTAATATAACTTCTAGGGGTAATAAGTAACTTTAAACGCTAATTACTTGAAAAAATAAATTTAAGGAAAAAAGGGTTGCTTGAATATAAAAAATGTGAAATACTAATAATATACAAGTTTAACCCACCTCCTAAAATAATAAATTATTACTCTACAAACTGAGTAGTAATATTCAAGAAAAAGCGCAACTTTCATCAGTAAAAATTAGGGTGTTCTAAACAATAAGGGCTATGTGGGAATATACTGACAAAGTAATGGACTTGTTCTATAACCCCCAAAATCAAGGAACCATTACAGACGAGAAAGAAGGGGAAAAGGTAGTTAGCGGTGAGGTAGGAAGTATAGCGTGTGGAGATGCTCTCAGCCTACACCTCAAAGTAAATGAAGCCTCCGGCGAAATCTTAGATGCAAAATTTCAAACCTTTGGCTGTGCTAGTGCAATCGCTTCATCTTCTGCTCTGACAGCAATGCTAAAAGGCAAAACTATAGACGAAGCCATGAATATTAAAAACCAGGATATCGCGGGATACCTGGGAGGGCTGCCAGAAGAAAAAATGCACTGTTCAGTCATGGGAGAGGAAGCATTAGAAGCAGCAATTTTTAAATATAAAGGTATTGAAGTAGAAGTTCACGAAGAAGACCACGAAGGAGCATTAGTTTGTAGCTGTTTTGCAATTACCGAAAACAAGATTAAGCGAGTAATTCGGGAAAACAAGCTCGAAACAGCGGAAGAAGTAACAAACTATGTGAAGGCAGGTGGTGGTTGTGGTTCTTGTCTGGCAGATATTGACGATCTAATCGCATCGGTTTACGAAACGCCAGAACCTACAGCACAACACATTCCTACAACTACAAAACCTGCCAGCAAACTAACAAATCTACAAAAAATTACATTGATTCAACAAGTATTAGAACAAGAAGTGAGACCTGTTCTCGCGGAAGATGGAGGAGATGTTGAACTGTTTGATGTAGATGGCGATCGCGTGCTAGTAACACTAAAAGGAGCCTGTGGTTCTTGCAGTAGTGCAATGGCGACATTGAAAGGAGCGATTGAAGCTACATTAAAAGAACGAGTAAGCGAAAGCATTGTAGTAGAAGAAGCAGTTTAAAACATCAGTTATCTTTGAAAGAAATTAATTGTTAACTGATGATTAGTAAAACTTAAATTTATGCTAACTACAGCGATAAACGACAAATAACAACAGGTGCATTAATGACAACTATATATACGCAGGTTATACCTGCTCAAGCTTTAGGGCGAGCGCCTCCGGGCACTCAATGTTGCTGCTAAATACACACTGTTCTTAAACGAACAAAATTAATATATGAATGCGATCTGTAAAACCAAAAGCCCTAGAAAACAGCAGCTATATATCAAACACAAACTCTAAGGAAACTTTTACAGAATCAAAATCACATTCATTCAAAATCAAGTCAAACAAACATACTAACAAAACGGAGAAATCTATCATGCGTCAGATTGCATTTTACGGAAAAGGCGGTATCGGTAAATCCACTACTTCTCAGAACACTCTAGCTGCAATGGCTAACCGTCACGGTCAGAGAATCATGATCGTAGGTTGTGACCCTAAAGCTGATTCAACTCGTTTGATCTTAAACGCTAAAGCTCAAACTACTGTACTTCACGTTGCTGCAGAGCGCGGTGCAGTTGAAGACGTAGAACTAGATGAAGTATTGAAAGATGGTTTTGCTGGAATCCGTTGCGTTGAGTCTGGTGGTCCTGAGCCTGGTGTAGGTTGCGCAGGTCGTGGTATTATCACTGCTATCAACTTCCTAGAGGAAGAAGGTGCTTATCAAGACCTAGATTTCGTAAGTTATGACGTACTAGGTGACGTTGTTTGCGGTGGATTTGCAATGCCTATCCGTGAAAACAAAGCTCAAGAAATCTACATCGTATGTTCCGGTGAAATGATGGCGATGTATGCTGCTAACAACATCGCTCGTGGTGTTCTTAAGTATGCTCATGCTGGTGGTGTACGTTTAGGTGGTTTAATCTGCAACAGCCGTAAGGTTGACCGTGAAGTTGAGTTAATCGAGAACTTAGCAGCTCGTTTGAACACTCAAATGATTCACTTCGTACCTCGCGACAACGTTGTACAACGCGCTGAAATCCGTCGTATGACTGTTGAACAGTATTCTCCAGAGGATAACCAAGCTCAAGAGTACAATACATTAGCTGAGAAGATCATCAGCAACGAAAAACTAACTATTCCTACTCCTCTAGAAATGGATGAATTAGAAGAGTTGTTAATTGAGTTCGGTCTATTAGGTGACGAAGACGATCGTCAGAAGCAAATTGCAGCACAAGATGCAGCTTTAGCAGAAAAGAAAGCTTAAGTAAGCTGAAAATCTTCTAACACAAAAGTGGGGGTGTGCAGAGCGCACCCCATCTCAAGACACAAGTAGTAGTGAGTCTTGTATTAATTAATTTGTATGTAGGGGCAGGTTTTGCAGACAGTAGAAAAGCACCTGCCCCCGCTAATACAAAACTCAAACACTAAATCAAATATCCGAAAGGAGATATGTAACATGACATCTGAAAAAGTCGAACAGAACAAACAGTTAATTCAAGAAGTCTTAGAAGCTTATCCTGAGAAAGCTGCTAAAAGACGGAAAAAGCACCTTAATGTTTTAGAAGAAGGATCTGACTGTGGCGTTAAGTCTAATGTGAAATCAGTTCCTGGTGTAATGACAACCCGTGGTTGTGCTTTTGCTGGAGCAAAAGGGGTTGTTTGGGGTCCTGTTAAGGATATGGTTCACATCAGTCACGGTCCTGTTGGTTGCGGTTACTACTCCTGGGCAGGTCGTCGTAACTACTACAACGGTGTAACTGGTGTTGATACCTTCGGTACAATGCAATTCACTTCCGATTTCCAAGAAAGAGACATCGTTTTTGGTGGAGACAAAAAGCTCGCCAAAATCATGAATGAAATCGAAGACTTATTCCCTCTAAATGCTGGTATCACAATTGAATCTGAGTGCCCAGTAGGTCTAATTGGTGATGACATCGAAGCAGTAGCTAGAAAAGCTGCTAAAGAAATCAATAAGCCAGTTGTTCCAGTACGTTGCGAAGGCTTCCGTGGAGTTTCTCAGTCATTAGGTCACCACATCGCTAACGACACAGTGCGTGACTGGGTATACGAGCCATCTGCAAAGATCACTAACGAAGAGATCGGCTTTGAAACTACTCCTTATGACGTATCCTTAATCGCTGATTACAACATTGGTGGTGATGGTTGGAGTTCTCGTCTATTATTAGATGAAATCGGCTTAAGAGTAGTTAGCCAAGCAACAGGTGACGGTACTTTTAACGAAGTATTCATGGCTCCTAGAGTGAATCTCAACCTAATTCACTGCTACCGCTCCATGAACTACATCTGCCGTTACATGGAAGAGGAGTATGGTATACCTTGGACTGAGTTCAACTTCTTCGGTCCTACTCAAATTGCTAAGTCTCTACGTAAGATTGCTTCTTACTTCGACGATACAATCAAAGAAAACACAGAGAAAGTAATTGCTCGCTACCAAGAACAAGCTGATGCAATAATTGCTAAGTATCGTCCTCGTTTAGAAGGCAAGAAAGTAATGATGATGGTTGGTGGTCTACGTCCACGTCACGTTATTCCTGCTTTCGACGATTTAGGAATGGAAGTTATCGGTACTGGTTATGAGTTCGGTCACGGTGATGACTACAAGCGTACTGCTGAGTATGCTCAAGAAGGTACTCTAATCTACGATGACGTTAGTGGATATGAGTTCGAGGAATTCGCTAAGAAATTAAAGCCAGACTTAATTGCTTCTGGTATTAAAGAGAAGTATGTATTCCAGAAAATGGGTATGCCATTCCGTCAAATGCACTCCTGGGATTATTCTGGTCCTTATCACGGTTATGATGGATTCGCTATCTTTGCTCGTGACATGGATCTAGCTCTCAACAGCCCAACTTGGAACCTAATCAAGGCTCCTTGGAAGCAAGCTAGCTAATAGAAGTCAGAAGTTTGAAGTCAGAAGTCAGAAGTTTGTATTTTGGCTTTGGCTTTGAAGATAAATTTAGCTAGGTAATGGGGTCATGCCATCTCTACGGCTGCCCCAATATAGAAACAACATTTGAGGAATTGAGGGATTAAAAGTTGTAATTCGTTTCCTTTTTCCCTCTTCCTTCCAAGAATTGTAAATCCCTAATATCCATAGAGGAATAAACACCATGAGTCAGAATGTAGACAAAATCAAAGATCACTTTCAACTCTTCCAAGAACCAGAATACCAAGAAATGTTCGAGCGGAAGAAAGAATTTGAAGGTGGTCCTTCCAAGGAAGAAGTAGAAAAAGTTCGTGAGTGGACAAAGACTTGGGAATATCGTGAAAAGAACTTTGCTCGCGAAGCTCTAACTATCAACCCTGCCAAAGCTTGTCAGCCTTTAGGTGCAATCTTTGCAGCAGCAGGTTTTGAAGGAACTCTACCTTTTGTACATGGTTCTCAAGGTTGTGTTGCTTACTTCCGTTCTCACTTAACTCGTAACTACAAAGAGCCATTCCAAGCAGTTTCCTCTTCTATGACTGAAGATGCTGCGGTATTTGGTGGTCTCAAGAACATGACTGATGGTTTGGCAAACTCTTATGCTTTGTACAAGCCAAAAATGATTGCTCTTTGCACAACTTGTATGGCAGAGGTAATTGGAGATGACTTAGGTTCATTCATCACTACCTCCAAGAATCAAGGTGCAGTACCTGAAGATTTCCCAGTTCCTTTTGCTCATACTCCTAGCTTTGTTGGTTCTCACATCACAGGCTATGACAATATGCTTAAGGGTATTTTGGTAGCTCTAACTGAAGGTAAGAAAGCAGAAACAGATAACGGTAAAATCAACTTCATCCCTGGTTTCGACCCTTACATTGGTAACATCCGGGATTTGAAGAGCATTCTATCTACAATGGATGTTCCTTACACTGTTTTAGCTGATAACGCTGAGAGCTTTGATTCTCCTAACTTAGGCGAATTCAAGATGTACAATGGTGGTACAACTCTGGAAGAAGGTGCTGATTCAATCAACGCTAAAGCTACTATCTCCTTCCAGAAATATTCTACTCCTAAGACTCTAGAGTACCTAGCAGAAAAAGGTGGTCAAACTACAGCTACTTATCGTCCTATCGGTATCCGTGGTACTGATGAGTTCTTAATGGCATTGTCTGAATTGACTGGTAAGGCTATTCCTGAAGAGCTAGAAATTGAGCGCGGTCGTGCAGTTGATGCTATCACTGACTCTCAAGCTTGGTTACACGGTAAGCGTATTGCTATCTATGGCGATCCTGACCATGTATTGGGCTTGTTGAACTTCACTCTAGAGTTAGGTATGCAGCCAGTTCACGTTGTTGTTACTAACGGTAACGTTAATGGTTTTGAAGAAGAAGCTAAGGAATTGTTAGCTAACGATCCTAACGGTCAAGAAGCTACAGTTTGGATCGGTAAGGACTTATGGCACCTACGTTCATTGTTGGATACTGAGCCAGTTGATTTGTTGATTGGTAACTCTTATGGTAAGTTCCTCCAACGTGATACTGGTACTCCATTAGTACGTATTGGTTATCCTATCTTCGATCGCCACCACCAGCACCGTTATTCTATCTTAGGATATAAGGGAGCATTCAATCTACTCAACTGGATCGTTAATACTATCCTCGATGAGTTAGACCGTGGTAGCATGGAATTAGGTGTTAACGATACATCTTTTGACTTGATTCGTTAATTCATATTAACCATATAGTTTTTCTAGGGGCAAATGGCAGTTTGCCCCTATTCTGGTTTGACAGGTTTTCAGGGAGAAGTTAGGGTGGAACTACTATCTATTCCCTATTGCTATATGATTCAAACTTACCCCATCTCCAAAACTATTACTACTCTAGATGACCTTGAGCAAAGGTTTAAGTTATCTCCTACAGATAATGACCTTTTCTTTCAGGAATGGCAACAAGACTTACCTGAAGTAACTGCTGAAGAAAAGGAGAAGCTAGACCAAATTCAAGGACGATTTTTACGTCATAGAAAACGAAGCCCTCTCACAGAAGGTGTGATTAATCAATTACTAATTGGACCTTTACTTGCTTTGGCAGGTTTATATGATGAACCTTTCTATCTTACTACTGAAGCAAGTATTGAAGTAGAAGTAGAAGACAAGGATGAAATTTTACGCAGTTAGAGTGGATACTTTAGTTATTGCACAACAACTTTGGGTTCTCCTGGTTGAATCTAAATCTACTATTGGTTTTTCAGTAGCTTTACCTCAACTAATGACTTATATGATGGCAAATCCCAATCCCGAACGTCCTGTCTATGGTATGATTAGTAGTGGGGATGAATTTATGTTTGTTAAAATGTTGACGGCAGGTGTTCCCCAATATGATGTCTAATGTTTTTTATCTGCTACTACCTCGCAGAAATCAGTTATATGATGTTTTAAGTATTCTCAAGCAAATTGCCAAAATTATGAGTGCAAATATTGGGCAATGACTGATGGAAATTTAAGAGCGATCTGCTCCTATTTTTATACAAACAAAATAAAAACAAAAATTTGTCATTCTTTAAGATTAGTAGGTTGGGTTAAGCGCCAGCGCAACCCAACAACAAGCTCGACACTTACCGGAAACTTAACGGGAACGTGAAAGCCCCTGTCGTATCCTCGCAGGGGATGAAACGAGACACGGCGGGATTCCGGGGCGCAGTATCCACATAATCTTAACATTATAAATATAAACTTAGGAGATAATTAATAATATTAAGGAGGTGATTTATTTGTATGGATGTCAACAAAATCTAATTAACCCTGATGAAGACTTAAAATCAATTCTGGAGTTTATTTGTTCTGAATCCCACAAGCTAACCAATTGTGGTATTTATTATGGCCGTCAATTGTTTTTCCAAGCCCAGAAAATAATTGGTAAGTATGATTTAGAAAAAGAATACAAATCAAATAAACACTATCAAGTTTTGCACTCACAGGCAGCACAGCAAATACTTAGGTCTGTTGCTGAGTCTTTTAAATCATTTAAGGAGCTAGACAAAAAATACAAAAAGGGTAATTTGCATTTTAAGCCGAGAGTTCCTAGCTACCGTAAAAAAGATGGTTTAGCGATGATAACTTATCCTAAACAGGCTTTAAGACTTGTTGGGGAACACATCAGAATCCCTCTTGGAACAACTGTAAAAAGATGGTTTAAATTAGACAGTTTTTTGATACCTATGCCATCTAATCTACAATTTGTAGACATTAAAGAACTGCGGATACTGCCACGTAATCGATGTTTTTATGTTGAGTTTGTATACAAGAAAGAAATTGTAGTTCAATATGAATTAAAGCCTAAAAATGTTTTGGGAATCGACCCCGGTATCAGCAACTGGTTAAGTTGCGTTTCTAATGTTGGGACTAGTTTCATTGTTGATGGGCGCAAGCTTAAAAGCTTTAACCAGTGGTATAACAAACGAGTTTCCACCCTTAAAGAGGGTAAGCCCCAGGGTTATTGGGATCACCAATTAGCCCACATCACAGAAAAACGTAACCGTCAGATGAGAGATGCAGTTAACAAAGCTGCTTGTTTGGTTGTTAACCACTGTATTGAACACCAAATTGGTATGGTAGTTTTTGGATGGAACCAAGGACAACGGCAAGAGGTAAATTTAGGCAAAGTAACCCAATCATTTGTGCAGATTCCCACAGCTAAACTCAAAGAACGAGTAAAACAAATGTGTTCAGAACACAGCATTAAATTTGTTGAAAGCGAGGAATCATATACGAGTAAAGCCAGTTTTCTTGATGGCGATCAACTACCTACTTTCGGTGAAAAACCTGAAGGGTGGAAACCATCGGGGAAACGAGTTAAACGCGGGATGTACCGCACTAACAAAGGTTTGTTGGTTAATGCTGATTTGAATGGTGCTGCGAATATACTTCGCAAAGTAGAGACACAGTTAGGTGTAAATCTAGCCAAGGTCTGTAGGCGAGTTTTGACCCTCGCTACCAGATTTCGCATCTGGGAAACCAAAGCTAAAAAGCGGAGTGGCACGGATTTATCCTGCCACGTAGCAACAGCTTAGAATCCCTGTGGCTAAAGCCCAGGGAGAGGTCAAGAACATTATCTTTATATACTCACTATAAAAAATCATCAATAATAAAAATTTGTTATTCTTAAGCAGCCATCTTGTAGGGTGCGTTAATGAAGTGTAACCCACCGCCATCCCAACAAATATTTCGGTGCGTTACGCTTTCCTGCGGAATGCTACGCAAACGCTAACACACCCTACCGGACTAATAATAAAAATTTGTCATTCTCGCTCTGTTGGGTTTCGTTCCTCAACCCAACCTACAAAATGATAATTTCTATACAAAACTAATAATAAAAATTTGTAATTATAATATTAAATACTATATCCCCGCCCCAAAGTAGTACATAAAAATAGAGACTTAATAACATGGCTATGATGACCCCAGGCAAGGTTGCCGAACTGATGAATGAGCCAGGTTGCGAACACAACCACAAACACAAAAACGGAGATAAAAAACAAAAAGGCTGTCAACAACAAGCAACACCAGGAGCAGCTCAGGGAGGTTGCGCTTTTGATGGAGCGAGTATCGCCCTTGTACCTATTACAGATGCAGCTCATTTAGTTCATGGACCTTTAGGTTGTTCTGGTAACTCCTGGGGAACTCGTGGTAGTCTTTCCTCTGATTCCCATCTCTACAAAATGGGTTTCACAACGGACATGAGCGAAAATGACATTATCATGGGTGGTGAGAAAAAATTACTTAAGGCGATCGCTGAATTAAAGAAACGTTATCAACCTCCAGCGGTATTTGTCTACGCTACTTGCGTTACTTCTTTAATAGGAGATGACCTAGAAACGGTTTGTAAAGTCGCCACCAAAAAATTAGAACTTCCGGTCATTCCTGTGAACTCTCCTGGTTTCATTGGTAGTAAAAATTTAGGTAACCGGGTTAGTGCGGAAGCATTATTAGACCATGTAGTTGGTACTTCCGAACCAGAATTTACCACACCCTACGATATTAACCTCATCGGCGAATATAATATTGCGGGTGAAATGTGGGCAATGTTACCCCTGTTTGAAAAACTTGGCATTAGGGTATTGTCAAAAATTACAGGAGATGCTACCTACAAAGAAATTTGTTACGCCCACCGTGCCAAACTCAACGTGATGATCTGCTCCAAAGCTATGATCAATATGGCACGGAAAATGGAGGAGAAATACGGCATTCCTTATATTGAAGAATCTTTTTATGGTGTTGCCGATATTAACAACTGCCTCAGAAATATTGCTGCCAAAATTGGAGATGCTGACCTGCAAGAGCGTACAGAAAAACTCATTGCCGAAGAAACAGCTATTCTCCAAGAAATATTAGAACCTTATCGCCAACGTCTCAAAGGTAAAAGAGTTGTACTCTACACAGGTGGGGTGAAAAGCTGGTCTATTATTTCGGCGGCTCAAGATTTAGGTATGGATGTGGTCGCTACCAGCACTAAGAAAAGTACCGAAGAAGACAAAGCAAAAATCAAACAATTGCTCGGCAAAGATGGTATTTTGCTAGAAAAGGGCAATGCCGAAATTCTGCTGAAAGTCATTGCTGACACAAAAGCTGATATGCTCATCGCAGGTGGTCGTAACCAATATACCGCCCTCAAAGCTAGAATTCCGTTTTTGCACATTAACCAAGAACGCCATCATCCCTACGCTGGATATCATGGCACCATCGAAATGGCAAAGGAATTAGATGAAGCACTCCATAGTCCAGTTTGGGAACAAGTGCGACAACCTGTACCTTGGTTAGAAGAATGTCAGATAGAAGATGTTTTAGCAGTAGAAACTTTACCAAGTCTGACGAATATTCCACCTGCAACAGTTAGTTTTCCCAAAAAGTCCTTATCCACAAATCCTCTGAAATTGAGTCAACCTCTAGGTGCTTCCTTAGCTTACTTAGGAATTAAAGGTATGATGCCACTGTTTCATGGGACTCAAGGTTGTACTGCTTTTGCCAAGGTATTGTTGGTGAATCACTTCCACGAAGCTATTCCTCTTTCTACTACTGCCATGAGTGAGGTGACGACTATTTTGGGAGGAGAGGATAACATCGATACAGCTATTCTCACCCAAGTTGAGAAGTCAAAACCAGAAGTTATTGGTTTGTTGAGTACTGGTTTAACTGAAACCAGGGGCGATGATGTACAGGGTATTCTCAAGAAGTTTAGGGAAGAGCATCCTGAGTTAGATGAATTGCCAATATTAAATGTTTCTAGTCCAGATTATAAGGGTTCCGCTCAGGATGGTTTTGCTGCTACTGTCGAACGTATAGTAGCTTATGATTATGGCGAATCTATTCCTACTGAAACTAAAAAGCCTTTCGTAACAATTTTAGCAGGTAGTTGTCTTGCTCCTGGAGATGTGCAGGAAGTTCGAGATATTGTGGAATCTTTTGGCTTAATACCAATAGTTGTACCTGACTTATCTCAGTCTCTGGATGGACATTTGGTTGATGATAGTTATAGCGCGACAAGTTCTGGTGGAACGACCATAGAAGAACTTCGTAACCTGAGTCAGTCAAGTTTTACTCTGGTTATTGGGGAAAGTCTGCGGAATGCAGCTAATATTTTGCAGGAAAAATTTGGCACTCAATATCAAGTATTTCCTCGGTTGACTGGTTTGGGTGCGGTGGATAGTTTCTTGCTAAAATTGTCTCAGCTAATTGTTTCTCGTACTGACCCCCACTTAGATAAAGGTTGTGAAGTGCCTGCAAAATACCAACGCCAACGTCGGCAGTTACAGGATGCGATGTTGGATACCCACTTCTATTTTGGGCATAAGCAAGTATCTATTGCCCTGGAACCAGATTTACTTTGGGCAACCAGTTGGTTTTTACGAGAAATGGGAGCAGATATTAAAGCTGCTGTGACAACTACGCGATCGCCTTTATTGGAAAAATTGCCTACAGAAAATGTAATTATTGGCGACTTGGGAGACTTGGAGGAAGTAGCCACAGGTTCAGATTTATTGATTACTAATTCTCATGGTAAACTAATATCTGAGAAATTAGGTCTTGCTCTATATCGCATGGGTATGCCAATTCACGATCGCCTCGGCAATGGTCAACGTTGTAATGTTGGTTATCGTGGTACAATGAATTTATTATTCGACATTGGTAATATTTTCTTAGAGCAAGAAGAATCAAAAATTCACACCAATGATTATTCATTATTGTCACGATGAAGGTGGTAGGTTGTAGGTGTTAGATACACTTCTGTTAACTACAATCTGCGATCTAATAAATAGTCAGATATAAATAAACAAATATTTGGTAATCAGAGGCGGGTTTAATTAATAGTTAAACTAAATACAAATCCGCTACAAAATCGAATCCGCCCTCATTTTAGAGTTTATTTTTGTCTGCGATTAAAAGACAAGTTTGTTATCAATAACTAATGGTTTTTAACTATTAGTTATTCGGTACATTAAAACCAGGAGGAAAACAACAATGAAAGTTGCATTTGCAACCAGTGATTTTATTCATATAGATGGTCACTTTGGCTCTGCCAAACAAATGGCTTTATATGAAGTTGATGACAAAGGATACGAAACTCTAGAGCCACTTGTTTTTGGTGGTAATCTCAATCAAGATGCCCCCAAACAAGATAAACTAGAAAAACTTCATGCCAAAGTTGAAGCTTTGCTCGACTGCACAATAGTTTATGTACTAGAAATTGGTGGTCCAGCAGCAGGTCGTTTAATCAACAAAAAAGTGACCCCAATGAAATCAAAATCTCCAGAAGACAAAATTACCGATCTTCTGGACAGATTAGTAGAAACATTAAAAGGTAGCCCTCCCCCCTGGCTCAGAAAAGCTTTACAAAAAACTTCCGAATCTGACTTAGAAGCTGTACTTGAAGAGGTGTAAAATTATGACTGTTCAAACAGAAACAACAACAACAACAACCGACATTTATTCCGCTCCTTTTATTAGGGAATTAATTAGAGCAGTTCAAGCTCAAGACTCTTATGGAGTTTATAAGTCTTGGTCTCCTGAATTAATTATCAAGCCTTATATTGTTAGTAAGCAAGAAAAACGCCAAATTTCCACAGAAGAAGAAGTTAATCCGATGACTTTAGCTCGGATTAAGTTATTCTATAATGCAATAGCAACTTGCATTGAATTAGAAACCAATCAAATCATGCAAGTAGTTATTAGTATAAACCATGAAGGATTTGGTTGGGCACTTGTATTTTGCGGTCGTCTTTTGGTAGTTTCTAGAACTTTACGGGATGCTCAACGTTTTGGGTTTACTTCTCTAGAAAAATTAGAAGATGAAGGAGAAAAAATGAGTAGAGCAGGCATTGAATTAGTCAAAAAATATAAGGAAGTTTGCAAGCTCTAAGTAGTAATTTTTTCTAAAGATTTAGAGAGGAAAGTTAGAACCATATTTTTTAATTAATGGATAATTGATAATTACCTCTGGTTAAAACTATTACGGAATTGAATATAAGGAAATATTATTTCTTTTTTCCCCCTTTCAAGGGGAGGTTTTAAACCAGAATTATTTAATTATTAATTATTAATTATTAATGATTCGGTAAATATCTAACAACCTCTCTCCCTCAAAGTAGGTAAGCATTTCCTCCGGAATGCTGCGCAAACAGCCGTCAGCTATCAGCTATTGCTTTTAGTTTACGATTAAAACTCTATTAATTGTCTTACTACAAAAGTTGCTTCCCTTTTATTTCTCCCTGTTCCCTGTTCCCTGTTCCCTGTTCCCTGTTCCCTGTTCCCTGTTCCCTGTTCCCTGTTCCCTGTTCCCTGTTCCCTGTTCCCTGTTCCCTGTTCCCTCGCTAATGATATGATAGAAAAACCAAAAATATCGCTCAGTAGTATAAATTACGACGAAATTAATAAATAAGGGAAAATTATGGCTTTTACAGCAAATCTAGAAACAACAAACGGCATCGCTAAAATAACTTTATCTGGAGAGCTAGATGGGTCTACTGCTCCAGCTTTTAAGGAAAAAGTAGAGGAAGCAGCAGCCGAAAGTCCGAAAAGACTTGTTTTGATGATGAATGACCTAGAGTATATGGCAAGTGCGGGTCTCCGGGTATTGATTTTCTCTAAACAAAAAATGGGCACAGGTGTTGATATTTATATGGTAGGTGTTCAAGAAATGGTGCTGGATACCATCAAGAAAACAGGTTTCGATCAAAGTATTTATTTACTGGATGAATATGATGCAGCTAAGATAGAGAATATTTAAATAAAATTTATGCATTGAAGAAATAGTCAGTAGTGGGGGCGAACAACCGTTCCCCCGTAGATGGAACAAGGCAGCTATGCTGAAGACATCCCCCCTACCCCCCAGGGCTGTTTCATTCTCGATAGACACGGGGACACGGAGACACGGAGACACAGGAGACACGGAGACACGGGGATGGAGGCTTTGAATTTATGAGATTAAGTTGACTTTTCACCATTTTAGTCAGAGCCAAAGGGACGCTGCATAGCAGTGGGAGCATCTTGCTCCCATACCATATATTCCTTTTTCCTGTATACAATTACTATGCAGGACTACCTAAAAATAAGGCTAAGAGTATTAGAAACAATGGTATCTACAGAAGAAAACTTGAGAGCAGAAATAGACTCACTACGTCAGGAGATGACTAAACTCCAAGATGAAATGGTGGCTTTCCGACTCGCTCAAAAAATACTGATAGAAGTCACAAGAGGTTGTCATTGCTCACCAGGAGGAATTATTAGAGGAGCTTTACAAAAAACTTTAGATGTTTGTGCTGATGTATCCTGTAATGCGGAGAAAGGAAGTTTATTTTTACTAGATCCCGCATCTGGAAAAATTATAGATGCTATTCTGACTCGCGCGGAAGTAACTCCAGAACAACGTGCTAAATTAATTGGTAATGTTTTAGATAAAGGGTTAGCAGGTTGGGTAAGTCGCAACCTTGAGCTAGGACTAATTACAGATACCGAACAAGACGACCGCTGGTTGACTTTACCCGATCAACCTTATATAGTTCGTTCAGCATTGGGTGTTCCAATTATCAATGGAAAAAAAGAGTTGCTTGGTATCATTACCTTGCTGCATTCTCAAACAAATCATTTTACTTTGAGAATGGCAGAGTCAATGCAAGCTATAGCGGAACACATCGGATTAGTATTAGAAAATGCCAGACTTTATGGGCAACTCGATACTTATTCTAAAGCTCTAGACAATGAATTGGAAAAGGGTAGACAGATTCAAATAGACTTTCTTCCCTACGATCTTCCTAAGTTGGATGATTGGGAAATAGTTGCTTGTTTTCATCCAGCAAAGCAAGTGGCAGGAGACTTTTACGATGCTTTCACATTTGATAACAATCAAATAGGATTAGTAATTGCAGATGTTTGTGATAAAGGAGTAGGGGCAGCATTATTTATGGCTCTATTCCGCAGCTTAATTCGTATTTTTTCTGGGGAAATTCAATTCCGAGGAACAGCAGCTCCTATACTTCAAGCACATAAACCTAAAAATTCTGATTGGATAGGTGAGTCAAATGCAACTAACTTAGCTCACCAGAATGCTCTTCAAGCTGTTCGTCTTACAAACAACTATGTTGCAGAAAAACATTGGCAAATGAGTATGTTTGCCACATTATTTTTTGGGGTGCTAGATCCGAAAACGGGTATACTCAGCTATATTAATGGAGGACATGAACCGCTATTTATTGTTAATCAAGATGGTATAATAAAACAACTATTAAATTCTACTGGTCCTGCGGTAGGAATGATGCCAAATATGCAGTTTGGAATTCAGCAGGTTCATTTAGAAAGGGGAGATATATTAATAGGTTATACTGATGGAGTAACTGAGGCAAAATCTCCTGATGGAAAGTTATTTACAGATAATAAGCTAAAAGAAATAGTAGAAAAATCTGCTAATTCTGCCTCAGAATTGATGGAACGCATTAAAGATAATTTATTTAATTATATGGATGATGCGCCACAATTTGATGATATTACAATATTAGCGGTGCGTCGAAATTATTGAAGAAGGCATAAGGCAGAAGGTATCCCCCCCTTCCCCCCTTTCAAAGGGGGGAGGTAGAAGGGAGAATTGCATGGTGGGATTCAAACCCAAAACAATTTTAAGGACTGCGGGTGACGATGGGGTATTAAACCCGCCACACAAAAGATGAAAATTATTACTAAAAAAAACTAAAAAAAAAGGAGCATTATGAAACCTTTAATAGTGTCAGCTAACCTAGACTCTTTAGGAAAAATTGGTCAGTATATTATGTCGGCAGGAAAAGAAGCTGGTTTAGAAAAAAAAGCATCATATAAATTACGTTTAGCAGTAGATGAAATAGCAACAAATATTATTACTCATGGCTATGATAAAGCTGGTTTAGCAGGAGATATTTCTGTACAAGCAGAAATAAATGAGCACAATTTAACTGTTTATATTGAAGATACAGCCATACCTTATGACCCTACTCAAGCAGAAATGGTAACAGAAGAAACTTTACAACAAACCTTAGATAAACGCCCTATAGGTGGATTAGGAATATATTTAGCAAAAGACAGTGTTGATAAGTTTATGTATAAACGAGTAGGTGACCGAAATCGTAATATTTTAGTTGTGAATCAAGTTAGGTAGTGGTGTCGCCGTAATGATAGAGGGAGATGGGAAGATGGGGAGATGGGGAGATGGGGAGATGGGGAGATGGGGAGATGGGAAAGAAACCGAAATACATCCTCTCTCTTGGTCGATTGGATATGGCGAGGAGACCCGTTCTTGCAGACCCGCTCCGAAGATCGCCATCCCACCCTACGGGAAGCTCCGCTTTTTCCTAGGTCATACTCCGCAAACATATCGCGCAGCGTTAACGGAGTTGTGCGCCAGCAAAACGACCGCTTTCTTTTCATTGGAGCGGAGGCGATCGTAGCTGATATCATTAGATGATTTGTCCCTAGTTCAATCAATACCATTACTGTTGAAAGAATGGATAAAATTATAACATAACTTTGGTAAGGGTAAGGAAGAAGTAAGAGGGAAGAAGGCTTAAAAGCCTGAAAAAACTTAAATATGCTGTAGATATTCACGCTAACTTTTACAAAAACGACACTAGGGGACATGATATGATTCATAACGCGAGCAAGATGCTCCCACTAATTATCCTAATCAACCTGACGGTTGCTATAGTTCAAATAACGGAAGATAAATAATCAAACTTCTTCCTTTTTCCTTCTACAATAATAATATGCTAAATCAAAATTGGTTAAAACCTGGTGACTTACTACAAGTTATTTCACCAAGCGGTTGTCTGCGAGAATTAGATGCTTTTGAAAAGGGAGTGGAAATTTGGCGATCGCATGACTACCAAGTAGAATTAACTCCTGGTTATGATGAGAAATGGGGTTATTTAGCAGGTACAGACGAAAGTCGCCTCACTCAATTAATAGCAGCGATGAGTAATGAAAATTATCGTGGTCTTCTCTGCTCTAGGGGTGGTTATGGTACGACTCGCTTACTCGAAAACTGGCCAAACCTCAATGATTTTTCATTGCCTGCTCCTAAATGGTTGATTGGTTTTTCTGATATTACTGCCCTGTTGTGGACTTTTAGTAAAATTAGCAATTTTTCCTGTGTTCATGGTCCATTATTAACTACTTTAGCTGCAGAACCAGAGTGGTCAATTCAACGACTATTTGACTTGGTAGAGGGTCGTTCCCTAGAACCTTTAAAGGGCAATGGTTGGGGTGGAGGCCAGGCAAAGGGATATTTAATGCCTGCAAATTTGACTGTAGCTGGTCATTTATTAGGCACTAAGTATCAACCAGATTTGACTGGGACAATTTTAGCCTTAGAAGATACAAATGAAGTTCCTTACCGTATTGACCGAATGTTGACCCACTGGCGGATGGCTGGGGTTTTACAGCAGGTAAATGGTATTGCTCTGGGGCGGTTTAGTCAATGTTCCCCTGGCCTTATGAATAATACAGAGTTTACTGTTGAAGACGTATTGCGCGATCGCCTGTCCGATCTAAACATTCCCATTGTTTCCGAACTTCCTTTTGGCCACGATGGTCCTAATGCTGCTTTACCTGTGGGAGTTGAGGCCAATCTTGATGGTGACAAAGGTATTCTAGAAATTAACAGGAAGTAGGGAGTAGGGAGTTGTTAGTTAGGATACTTGACTACTTCCAACTTAATTTCATTGTGATGGGAGTACAACCTCTAAGCATTCTTCATCTTTTCCCAAGACTTAGTGATTTTTCCTTCCTGAATTTTAACCTTTTGGCGAGTCAAAATTTTTTATTAAAAATTCCTGCTAATCGGTAAATTTAGCCAGGAGCTTAACTCCTGAGCAAGGCAATCACGCTCAGGGGGAGTCAAGTCGAAATTATTATTCCATCTTAAATTATCACCTACTGTGAATTTCTTCGTTCCTACCCAAATGTTAATTTTAGGAGGTACTGCAAGAGTACCTCCTTCGCTCTCTTTGTATTATATATGAGGGGGTAATTTCAATTTGTGTAATCTTTTGTCGAGGTGCAGTTAATTGCCACCACCTCAACCCGAATATTTCCAAAGAGTGAGAAATCTTTGATTGAGTAATACGAAATCTAATTGTTCCAAATAAAATCGAGATAAAAGATTTAGCCTCAATATAAGTTTGAACTAAGGCAAAACCTTTTCCTAACCCCATCTCTACATCAAAGTAATCCAGGTATTGAGGAATAGCTGGATGTTCGATAAATTTCAGCACCTCAGCTTCCCGCTCAAACAGTTTCAGTTGTTCCCAAGTGAAGTCAGGACTGAATAGCAACAACTTCACAACAACCAACAAATTTGTTTGTAAGTCATTAGCAAGAAAAGTTCTACGACCAGTTTGACCGCCAAGTACAGATTGGATACGATAGCGATCGCCTAAAACTTGACCAATGAATTGCTCTATCTTTTTTGCTGTTAATTTAGATATTTGGACTGGTTGTTTGTCTGATACCCAATTTTTTATCTGACTTTCAGTATAACTAAATCCAACGAAATTTTCCTATTATACTCAGTAGTAAAATATTTCTTATCTTTTTTTTCTGATTTTTAGGCTTGATATTATACTTGAGCAAGAGTATAATTAGAGGTTTGGATTAACTTATACATTTTGGAAAATAATGGTTATCATTAGACCATAATTACAAATTTTACTGTAAGGTTTTTGGTTACTGATTAAATATATGTTCTAATCTATAAAATACTCTGTATTCTTACAGGCACTGACTATAAAAGATCAATCGTCAAATACAAAATCTTAATAGTGACCAAAAAATAAGGTCTCCTGTCCCTTGAAGGGGAATAAACAAAATAAACTTCAGTATTTCAAGCCTTTGACTTTCCTGCGGAATGCGGAAGCTCACAGCCAGAGGAACTGATAACTGATAACTGATAACTGAAATGACACCTGATACCTGAAAAATGACTAATCAACAAACTCTGAGGCAGAAACTTTTAGACCTAGACAACTGTAACTACAAAGCCTACAGAGACATTCAAGGTAGTTACGAATTTCCTGACTTTACCCTAATCATTGATTATATTCAGGGAGACCCCTTTGGCGCTCCTAGTAAACTTCGGGTACAGGTGCCTTATACAGTTGCTGCTTTTCCTCCAGAACTTTATAAAAGTCCAATTCGAGAAGTTGCCCTACGAGATTTCCTGACTCGTAAATTTGACAGAATGGCTTATGAGGTCAGTGGACGCCGTGGCACTGGCAAAAGTGGGATGGTGGCAATTACGAAAATGGGACAGGAAGTGCTGGAACGAACATCGGTATATTTGGCTAATATAGATCCTCCAGCTCCTAAAGTTGTTTCTCCTGGCTCAAACCCCGCTTTACAAAGAGGAAAACCGATAAAATTAAAAAACAATCCTCAAAAAGGTGTTGAAGTACGGTTAATAGTTGGATTACCGGCAAATGGTCGTCGTATTCTAGGCAGACAGGCCGCAGAAATGTTGTGTGATGATATGCCTTATATTGTTCATCGGAGTCTCAAATATGAACAATTAGATGCTGATGCTTGTCGCCGTCATGTAGAAACTGTAGAAGATACAGATTCTTTACGGAAGCAGTTGGTGGAAAAAAATTTGGTTGCTTTTGTTGCTAATGGTGCAATTTTACCACGTCGTAGCGGGGTTGACAGTCGTCCTTTGTCATCTGAGAATGTAGTACCATTTCAGTCTCCTGCATCTTTGGAGGTAGAGCTTGAATGTCCGAATCAAGGTAAAATTTCTGGCATGGGAATTTCTAAAGGTGTGACTTTAATTGTGGGTGGCGGTTATCATGGTAAGTCTACTCTCCTTAAAGCGATTGAATTAGGGGTTTATAACCATATTCCTGGTGATGGACGTGAATTTGTGGTGACAGATCCAGCAGCGGTGAAAATTAGGGCAGAGGATGGTCGTAGTGTTGCAGGTGTAGATATTTCGCCGTTTATTAATCAATTGCCTCAAGGTCGTTCTACTACTGAATTTACTACTGAAAATGCTAGTGGTAGTACCTCTCAAGCTGCAAATATTATGGAAGTTTTGGAGATAGGTGTTAAAAAAGATCCACCTGAAGAAATTGCTACAACTTCGCCTATATTGTTAGTAGATGAGGATACGGCAGCAACTAATTTTATGATTCGCGATCGCCGGATGCAAGAACTTATTGCGAAAGATAATGAACCGATCTCTCCTTTTATTGATAAGGTAAGACAGTTATATAATGACTATCAAGTATCAACAATTTTGGTTATGGGTGGTAGTGGTGATTATTTTGAAGTGGCAGATAAAATCATTGCTATGGAAAACTTTAAAGCAAGGGAAGTTACAGAAAAAGCTAAAGAGATCGCCGAAAAGTATGTTACTGGTCGTACTCCTGAAGGTGGTGAAGAGTTTGGCGAAATTCGAGCGCGGATACCACTATCAGAAAGTTTAGATCCCAGTCGGGGACGACGAGATGTGCGTTTAAAAGTACGAGACGTTGATGAGGTTGTATTTGGTAGCGAGGATGTTGATCTCTCTAGTGTTGAACAGTTAGTGAGTAAAGACCAACTAACGGCGATTGGTGCAGCTATGGTTTATGCTAAAAAACAATACATGGATAGTGATCGAACATTGTCAGAAGTTGTTGATGCTATTATGGTAGATATTGAATCTAAAGGTTTGGATGTTTTGCTTCCTTTTCCACAAGCAGATTTAGCTATCTTCCGACGTTTTGAGTTGGCAGCAGCGATCAATCGTTTACGCACTTTGAAAGTTAAATAATTACTGCTGAGGAAAAATAATGTTTAATATTAACATTTAGCATAAGCTGTTTAGCATTGAAATTGGGTATATAAATATTGACTCATTGAATAGAGCTGATAGTTTAACAGTCTTTCTCTGTTCCCTGTTATATTATGTCCGGTTGAATACTGATAAATAGACCTCTGGTGAAAAAGATATAAATTTTGGCCTGAAGTAGGGAACAGGGAATACCAAGCATGACAAATGTTTGCTACAAATAATTATGTGAGTACTTAGGAGTCAGAACTCGGAACTCAGTTAGGGTCTCCGTCGTTAGGGCGACGTACAGAATTAATATATTAAGTCTCATTTCTTAGGATGTCTTTTTAGTCACTTGTAACATCTGATGTCAAGTATTTTAACTCTTCTAATTATTCGTAACATTCTTTTTTCACGCTTGGTAGAACAGGGAAGAGCTTTTTGGGAAAAAGGTACAAAAAATGATTTATTTGGTGATATCACCTCCGGTTGAATACTGATAAATAAGTGAGTAGGGAGTAGGGAGTAGTAGGGACGTTGCATGGAACGTCTGTAGGTCTTAGAGAGAAAAAAAAGATTTGCGATAGCAACTGAAAGGATAGTTTTTTTTCATAACTAATAGAGTTGTGGCTAAATAGATGGAAAAAATCGCTCCAACCTAGACAGAGCAATAATTCCAAAACTTTTTAGCTGCCAATAGCTACAATCCTGACAGAACAAAGTTTTTGAGGATTTTTTAAGTTATAAAGCGACAAGTCTAATTATCCGGAGATGATATTACCTGCACGTTTGCATACCAGTCTGCACCGAAAGTGCTATATGTATATTTAATCTAGAAGGAAAAAATTATGACGATCGCTAAATTTATGGAAAATTTGGACAAGCATTGGTGTTTGTTTGCCAATTATACCAAGGTAGCGATCGCCTTCTATCAAATCACCAAGCTAATTACAAATTGCTCCTGTAGTATCAATATCTAAAGCTTTTACTTCTGTAACTACTCCTTGATTTTTCCAAGTATCTGCCATTGCTGTTACTACTGCTGATGTTGTGAGTGAATTTGTCAGTGCTAATAAAGTCGGTCCGGCACCACTAATTACCATTTCATCAGCACCAGCATCTAAAGCAGCTAATCTGACTTTTTCATATCCTTTGATTAGAGACTTACGGTAGGGTTGGTGAATTTTATCTTGCATTCCAGCTTTTAACCAATCTCCATTACCAGTTTCTAAACCTCTTAACAAAATGCCTAAATGGGCAGCATTGAATATTGCATCGGCGCGACTGTACTCTGTTGGTAAAACTCGTCGCGCTTCTGCTGTTGAAAGTTCAAAATCTGGAATTGCAACTACTGGCACAATATCAGAATGCCAAGGAATATCACATATTTCCCAACCAGTAGGGGTGGAAGCTGTTAAACAACAGCCGCCGAGTAAGGCAGGTACAACATTATCTGGGTGTCCTTCAATAGCGATCGCTAAATTCATTATTTCTGTTTGATTCAAAGGATGTCCCGCCAGTTGATTTGCTCCGAGTAAACCTCCGACTATTGCAGTAGCTGAACTTCCTAAACCTCTAGCTAAGGGTACGCCTAAGTCGATTTCTATTTCTACAGATGGCGGTATTTGGTCGAGATGTTCATATAATTTGACGAATGCTTGATAGGCGAGATTGGTATTATCTGTGCTTACTCGTGCAGCTTCTTTGCCAGTGACAGAAATTTTGAGTTCTGTTGCGCTATCCGCAATAGAAAATTTTAAGCGGTTATATAAGGAGAGAGCAGCACCGATGCAGTCAAAACCAGGGCCGATATTTGCAGTAGTTGCGGGAACGGTAACGGTAACAGAGGAAGGTGTGGTCATTTCAGTTATCAGTTATAGCGCTACGCGCTAGGGAATAGGGAACAGGGAACAGGGAATAGCAAACTGTAAAAGGATTTTCGGATTGAAAAATGTCCTAACCAATTCTTGTAGTGCTATATCAGTTATCAGTTATCAGTACCTCTGGCCTCAGTCGGAGGCAAGAAAATACTGAAGTTTACTTTTTTCATCCCCTTGAAAGGGGAGGCTATTGACCCTCTTTTTTGGTCATTGTTATTTTATTAGTTAGAGTAGTTTATTTAGAATACTGAATAATTTGCGTAGTTGACAATATTCTCAGGACTTACGCAACGTTTTTCTGTCTAATACCAGTTTCTCCTCTTGCCTCTATCCCACGAAGACTCCATGGCTCAAAATTGTCATCAAGGTCAAGATACCATCAGGGTTCTATAAACCTCCTAGTTAACATATTCCTTTTCTACTAATGCGTATGTCGCAATAATACAGTATAAGACAAACGTATTTCAGAGATTGGTGGAGAAACCTAGAGCGACCACTGAATTCAGATCCCTTCTCTACTAACAGTACTTTGATATTTTTTATAGCGAAAATGCCTTCAAAGCTAGTAGGGGCAAGGGAAATACGTTGCTCTGGCTAAAAATGGCTCTTTGCGTAGCATTCCGTTCCACTCATTTCCAGTAATAGTACAAACTGGTGCTGGAATACCATCAAAAGGACACTCGAATTTTATGATATAGGTTCCTTCCTTAATTTTCTGGCTCTCAAAACCTTCGCCGAACCACTTACTAGCGTCTGGTCCGACACCACCGTAGATATGTTGGTGTCCGTGCTCATGGTCATCTTTAAAGATTGCCATAACTTGATCCTATGTCAGTTAATTTACATTCTTAAAACTATCATCAGTAGGGTAAAAACACTTTAGTCTTGTGATTAAAGTTTACAATCAGAGAATTATTCCTATTAATGCTATAATCAGAGTCTAGATTTGATAATTTGTATTTAAAATTACATCTTTTTATTTTTTTAAGAATTGATTTTATATGACTTACTTACAGGAACCTAGAAACTCAATTTTTTCCTAAATATCTATCGTTAAAACCACAATTTCTCCTAGTAGCAACTGGGTTTATTTGGGTAATTCTGTAAAATAAATAGACATCTGGTAAAAATCAAAAATAAAATCAATTATTATCCAGAAATTATCAATTACTCCCCTCCTGGGAGGGGGAGGGGCGAGGGGTGGGTTCCCTGTTCCCTGTTCCCTGTTCCCTGTTCCCTGTTCCCTGTTCCCTGTTCCCTGTTCCCTGTTCCCTGTTCCCTGTTCCCTGTTCCCTGTTCCCTGTTCCCTGTTCCCTGTTCCCTGTTTTGGAGGAGATGTCTAATTTATTCTATTTCAAAGATGTCACAAATAGTTTCCAACTTTAAATGTGAAATAATTTCCTGAAATTACTGTATAGTCAAAGTCTTGTAGCTCTATAAAATCCTGCTTTTGACTTTTGACTTTTGACTTTTGACTTCCGTGAAACGGTATAGTAATTCACACTAGACTTTTGATTTGGTCAAGACTGTTGTAAAATCATGAGATTAGTCAATTGAATTTTACAAAATCTCATTGAGAATGGAACAAAATCATAAATCAACAGTAATAATCACAGGTGCATCGTCAGGGGTGGGTTTACACGCTGCCAAAGCTTTAGCAAAAACAGGTCAATGGTATGTAGTGATGGCTTGTCGAGACCTCTCGAAAGCAGAAAAAGTTGCCCAAGAAGTAGGAATGGCAAAAGATAGCTACACTGTGATGCACCTAGATTTGGCTAGTCTAGATAGTGTACGACGGTTTGTTAATACTTTCAGAGAAAGCGGTAGGTCTCTAGAAGCTTTGGTTTGCAACGCTGCGGTATATTTGCCTCTATTAAAAGAACCGATGCGTAGTCCAGATGGGTATGAATTGAGTGTGGCGACAAATCATCTGGGACATTTTCTCCTATGTAACATTATGTTAGAGGATTTGAAACAGTCTCCTGCTGCGGATAAAAGATTGGTGATTTTGGGAACTGTAACAGCTAACCCGAAAGAGTTGGGAGGAAAGATTCCAATTCCAGCACCTCCAGATTTGGGAAATCTTCAGGGTTTTGAAGCAGGTTTCAAAGCTCCTATTTCTATGATTAATGGCAAAAAGTTTAAGTCTGGTAAGGCTTATAAAGATAGTAAACTCTGTAATGTTTTGACAATGCGGGAGTTACATCGGCGTTATCACGAGTCAACAGGGATTGTTTTTAGTTCTCTGTATCCTGGATGTGTGGCAGATACGCCTCTATTCCGAAATCATTATCCTTTATTCCAGAAAATTTTCCCGCTATTCCAGAAACATATCCCCCAGTAATATTTTTCTGGAATAGCGGGA
>NZ_JAAHGK010000020.1:0-25258 GCF_010672505.1 Okeania sp. SIO2B9
GTTAGGGCATAAAATAACGCCCTAATTTTGTGTAAGTCTTGTAAATTTGGTATTAGACATCTCCAAAAATAAAAAATAAAATCAATTCTCACACAGAAATTATCAATTCTTTCCCCCTACTGCCTACTGCCTCTTTTCTGGAGATGTCTATTATATTAATTAGGGCTTGCTGATTAAATCTCAAAGCATTGATAGATAAAGGTAAGTGCCTTTTTAAGTATCAAAAAGTGCGAGGTTTTGGGTGGTAATGGTTCAATTAGGAGCGGATTTTGGTCAAGAGTTGCGCAGAACAATCTTGGGACAAAACTTAGCTCCTACCTCCTCGCTCATTCCAATTTCTCCTGTCTCCTGTCTCCTGTCTCCTGTCTCCTACCCTCACCCATAAGACTTTTTCAGCAAACCCTAATTAATCCAAGTTTTCTCCCAAGACTCCCCACCAACTTCTAAACCACATAAATCACTTCTTGCTTCAAGAATCAATTTTGAATGAGTACCCCGGTTTTCCCTTAACCTCAAGATTAAATGACCGCGCATAGTATCCCGGCACAAAAATATTAATCCCTTTTCAGATGGTGCTCGTAGAGGTGTACCAGATAAGTTCGTAGTCCCATTCAATTCTACTTCAAACTTGTCATTTTTGGCTTGCATTTGCCATTCTCCCCAAGGCTGAATTTGCCAATGTACTTCCGAATTCCACGGTACAAACTCATAAAACTTACCTTGATAATGAATACCCACCATTGCCACTTCTTCCATCCACCACAATACTCCTCGCTTACCACCACCAGCAGTTAAAGCTAAATCTGATTCATCATAGAAACTATTGCAGTTGAACCAAAACCACTTTTTAGGGAAAGCACCACCCCAATTTTTCTCACTATATGCTGGTGCATTGGTAAACTCATACATATTGCCATTCCATTCTATCCATCCAGTGGCAAGACCATGAGCCATTAATATTTGCCATCCAGGCTCAAAAATTGGTAAAAATGATATCCAACCAGCAGTTGATTGTTGTTGTGCATCTGGGTCTCCCCAGCCATAGATAGGTTTTGTTTGATATTGCCAACGACAGTAATTATTTTTTCCAGGGTCAGAGAGAATTCCTTGATGCCAAGTGGCAGTAGCTTGATATCCTTCTTTGATTTGAGCGTCGAATACTTGTGGGTCTAGATAACCAATGGGAGCTGGTAAATTTGTTTTTCCCCAATGACCTAATTCCAGTACTTCTGGTGCTGCCCAAAATTTGTTGACATCTGGGAAGGTGCGACAGAGATATTCATCATTTTGGCCGAGAATTTGAGCGCCACCACCGCTGTAAGGTTGGCCACCTATAGGGTCTTCTATAGAGTACATAAAGGCGAAGGTTTGTTTCTCTTCTGGTAAAGTGACTCGGTAATACCAACCTTCAAAGAAACGGCGATCGCTACCATCCCAGTGATAGCCACTATGGGGTGTTTGTTTTGGATATGTTCTCACAACTGCGAATATAATATACTTCAGAATATTTTATGAAAATTTTTGAGATAAGGTTGCGCGACTTAATTATTTTGATAAACATCAACTGTGTATATAGAAGTCGAAGGAAAGGTCGCGGATATATCAAAAGCTGAAAACTCAGACAACGTAAGATTTTTCCTTCTTAACTTCTTCTTTCTTCCTCCTGCCTCCTGCCTCCTGCCTCCTGCCTCCTGCCTCCTGCCTTCATTGAGGAATAATTTCTGTGACTACATTACTACTACCACCTTCAATGGTAACTTTTTCATTTTCTAGTTGTCCAACTGCCCGAGGACCTCTAACATTAAATGGCGGATCAACTTGACGATAAAATACGTTTCCTTGTGCTTCAAAAGTCTGATTTTCAAAGTACCAAGTTAGGCGATCGCTATTTAACTGAGCTTGATTTTTTTGCCCTACACCAATAACATTTCCTGATAAATTGAAGGTATTGTTTTGAAAATTTCCTTGACCTTGATTAGCTTTCAAAACTACTTTTTCTTCTTGTTCTAATACTGTTATAGGCCCTGGAGAAGTAATCAAATTTTGTGGCATATTCCAAGTAACTAAGTCGCTACTTATTTGTACTTTTGGGTCAGTTTGGAGTAGCTGCACATTTTTCTTGAGAGTAGCTATTTTATTGCCTAAATCATATTCTGATTCGTCACCATAAGCACTGCCAATAACATTTTTATCTTTGAGTTGTTCGATTTTTATAGGTTGATTAGTCAGCAATTTTTTTTGCTCTATTTCCCAAAATAGTTGTTCTGTTTGTATTTTAAGCACAGGTTCTTTGACCATGGCTACTACTTGACCATAAAACTCTATTTTTTTTTCTTGACTAATAACTTTTGCTTTCTGAGCTGATGCTTGTATTTGTTCGTTACTACCTGTAATATTATTAGTGACAATAATAATTCCTGGTTCTGTTAGCCATTCGAGTTGTTGTCCTCTAATAACCACTTTATTTTGAATATCATATACTTCTATTTCATCTATCAGTATAATTTTGTTTCCATCTTGATATACTTCTCCTTGTAAAGCAGTAATTTTATAGGTTACTTTTCCGTCTTGAAATAATTCACCTTCAGGTTTTGTAACTCTTATTAATTCTTGATTTTGCAAATATGAAGCTCGTTGAGATTTTACTCGCCACAACATTTGACCTTCTTCTGATGCTTCTTCTAAAGTAACATCATTTAAAGTTAAATCACTCTCTGGTGTCTGAGTAGGAATTGGTTGTTCCGATATATTTTCTTGAACTTGATTTTGTTGATTACAAGCAGTTATTCCTAGAAGTAAGGTTACTAAGATGAATAAAGGTATTGATGAATTATGGAAATAAGAAAAAGAATTATTTTGTTCGATCATAAAAAGTCTACAAGAATAGTAGTTAATAGAGATAGTACTGGAAAGTGTTAATGAATATATAGACTGAGAATTATAGCGGTTTTCAAATAGATAGACTACAGTGGTTATTTCAGTTATCAGTTATCAGTACTGACCGCTGAAGTCAGAGGCTTAAAATACTAAAGTTTATTTTTTTCATTCCCTTGAAAGGCAGGGCTAATTCATTGTCATCAGAGAATATTTATATGCAGGGCTGTTTCATTCTAAACTGTCCCATTTTATGTATTGACGAAGCCACGTTATTTACAGCTTTAGGAAATTTATCTTTCGCTGTCTGAAAATCAATAAATTCATTGTCAAAATCTAGAATGAAATGACCTTGATTTATTATGAAATACATTTAATTGTGCAAATATAAGAATCTCCCCATCCCCCCCTCCTGGGATGGGTTAGGGGTAAGTCCCCATCTCCCTATCAATCCCTATCAATTTTTCTCTAGTGACAATCAATTAGTCCTGCCCTACTCCCCTGCTCAATAAAATGTAGAAAACTTTTTGAGAAATGACCTTATTTTTTGGTCAAAGCATTCTCTTACTGCCTACTCCATAACCTCAAAGAATTTTGTAGTTTACTTAAATGAATTGCGCTGTAAGTAATTAACACAGGCGGAATGACTTTTTTTGATAATTAGAACATCAGTTGTTGTTAATTATTCTTATGTTTATTTCTTTCCCACTCCCCTACTCCCCTACTCAAGAAAGTGTAACAAACATTTATAAAATTGCTATTATACCAGTAAAAAAAACTCAAGGAAAGTTTTTAATTATGAACGAAAATTTTCCAGCTTTTACTGAGATAATGCCCAATTTTCTAACTTTCCTTGTAGCAAATAATATTCAATTTTTGCTTTAACTTACCGATTAAATGTAGAGTATATAATTCTCTAGTTATTAATCTACTAACATCAACAAAAACTAACAACACTTTGAAATTGATTATTGTTCTAGAATTTGGTCATTTTTCTAAATTAAATTAGAACAAGTATTATCTTTCATCATGTTCTTCCATTAAACCTATAACTGATAGGGGACGATAGGTATAACTAGGAGACTTAGAAGTTTTTTGGATGTCTTCTTTAATGTTTTCTAGATCTACATAACGGTCAGACACATTAATTAAACTATCGCTAGTCATAGACCTAAGACTAACTACCTCGACCCGAACACCCCTATAACTCACAGCATCTACAGCATAAGCTAAATCTCCATCTCCACTAACCAATATAGCAGTATCATAAGAGCCGACTAAAGCCATCATATCAACTGCTATTTCCACATCAAGATTAGCTTTTTTAGAACCATCCGGTAGTTGTACTAAATCTTTAGAAATGACACGATAACCATTGCGGCGCATCCACAACAAAAATCCTTGCTGTTTTTCATTAGTACGATCTACTCCTGTATAGAAAAAGGAACGTAGAAGGCGAGAACCACCAGTAAGACGACAAAGAAGCTTAGTGTAATCAATTTCTATTCCTAATTGCAAAGCAGCATAAAATAGATTAGACCCATCAATAAAAATTGCTACTCTACCACGATTTTCTAGAATTTGTTCGGGAGTAAATATCTCATTAATTTCTATTTGTTGATGATTCAACATGATTTTTAACCTCAGTTTTTTTATTGATTAAAGACATTGAATTCTTAAGTCAGATATAATTTTTTAGCACAAAAAACAGACAATGTAATTTGAAAAAAACGATACTACAATTAGCTTTTTAAGAAACAGTTTCTGCCAGTTCTATTCTTTGAAAAATCGGTTGAGGTTGCCCAAGAATTTGATTTTTTGGTAAAGCGCCCCAGTTTGCTTGTTTGACAAAAATTTCTGAACTATTAATTACTGATTTATCGTTAAAGTCATTTGAGAAACCTAGTTGCTGATAGATAGCATTACTAATATTGGGAATTATTGGTGATAAAAGATAGGACGCTAGTCTAACAGATTCCAACACAGAATATAATACTTCTGCTAGGGCCTCTAACTGACACTGCTTATATAGACTCCAAGGAGCAGTTTCGTCTATATATTTATTGCTAGTTCTCACTAAGGCCAATACGGCTTCACAAACTTGACTAAAAGCTAAATCAGTATAAGCTTGAATAACTTGTTCGCCCAAACTCATGCCTATTGCTTTAAGTGGATGAGTGACTTCTATTTCCTCACCGTGAATATCAGGAATTTGGCCTTTGAAGTATTTCTGAGCCATTTTGAGAGTACGATTTAGCAGATTACCCAAGTCATTAGCTAAGTCAGCGTTTAGGACATTAATAAAGCGGGTTTCACTAAAATCACCATCAACTCCAAATTCTATTTCTTTGAGAAAATAGTAACGAACTGCGTCAGAGCCATACTTTTTTAGTAATTCAAATGGATCTAAGGTATTGCCCAAAGATTTACCCATTTTCTTCCCATCTTTGGTCAAAAATCCATGTCCAAAAACATGATGAGAGATTGGTAAATCTGCTGACATTAGCATTGCTGGCCAATAAATAGCATGGAAACGCAGTATATCTTTACCAATTAGGTGTAAATTAATCGGCCACCATTTTGATAAAGCATTCTCTAGGGTAGGTTCACTATCAGGATCTAGGAGTGCTGTTACATAACCTAATAGAGCATCAAACCAAACATAGATAGTATGGCTGGGATCGACTGGTAGTTGAAAACCCCAATCTACATTAACTCTAGAGATTGAAAAGTCTTGTAATCCTTGGTTAACAAAATTTAAGACCTCATTGCGACGACTTTCCGGTTGAATAAAGTTAGGCTTTTCTTGATAAAAAGCTTGTAGTTTTTCCTGATATTTAGAAAGACGAAAGAAGTAATTTTCCTCGTCGCGCCATTCTACTTTTTGGTTAGTATGGATGGGGCAATATTTCTCTTCTAGAAGTTCGCGCTCTTCTTTAAATTCTTCACAAGCTACGCAATACCATCCTTGTTGCTGACTTAAATAGATATCACCTCGATCCCAAACTCTTTGAAAAAATTCTTTGACAATTAACTCGTGGTTAGATGCAGTAGTACGACTAAAACGGTCATATTGAATATTTAGTTGTTGCCAGAGAGATTCAAATCCTGATACCACTAAATCACAGTGTTCTTGGGGGGACCTGCCTTTGCTCTGAGCTGTCCTTTGAATTTTTTGGCCATGCTCGTCTGTTCCAGTAATCATTAGCACTGATTTACCTTGTAGCCTTTGAAAACGAGCTACCGTATCGGCAGCAATAGTTGTATAAGCACTGCCTATATGCGGTAGAGCGTTAACGTAGTAAAGGGGAGTTGTAATTGCAAAGGTATCCTGAGTTTTATATGTGTTTTTCATGGAAAATCAGAGTAAAATACTATTGATTTGAACTGATTCTGGGTACAATCATAACGAGTCTAGATAGTATCGACCTATTTGATTTATACTTTGTTTAACTGGTTGTTTATTGACCTAATCAACATCATTAATTGATTGATCTGTAAAAGCCAATAAAACCCCCTACAATAACAGTAATGCTGTTACTATGTTTTTCTGGACTTTCTCAAAGAAATTTTAACTTTTGGTATCCTAACGTTACTATTCTGAGAAAATATTTATGAGAGTTTAGAATTTACATACCTAATTATTCAGAGGTAAGATGGGAGGCCAAGCAAATAATCTACTGCTTATTTCTCGTTTGTTCTTAGCTGCTATTGGCAGTAGAACTTTTGTTTATCATGCAGACAGGATTCCTTCAGAAGGAGGCATAATTGTTGTAAGTAACCATCGTAGTTTTATGGACCCTTTGTTACTGACAGTGGCCGTTAATCGGCAAATTAAATTTGCTTGTCATCACTATATGGGCCAAGTGCCTCTACTGCGAGAAATGGTTACTGGTTTAGGTTGTTTCCCTTTAGATAATTCGAGTCGTAGACAACAAGATTTTTTCCGACAGGCAACAAAGTTATTACAAGCTGAAGAAATGGTGGGGGTTTTCCCTGAAGGAGCTGCACCTATAGTTCGGTGTACTCCACCTAATTTGATTAGTGATTTTCAAAGAGGATTTGCTCATTTGGCCTTGCGCTCGCCAGTTGCAAATTTGGCAATTTTGCCAGTGGCGATCGCTTCATCTGATGAGCAGTTAATTTCTTCGAGAATACCTTTGAAGTTGTTAAGTTTTTTCGATCCTTCAGAACCTTTATTTAATCAACCTGGATGGCATCCAGCGATAGTTTATCAGCGTTCTAATATCATGTTTGGTCGCCCGTTTTGGGTTAAGCCTTCCCACCGTCAGCAATATCATGGAAAATACGCTAAACAGTTAGTCAACAATTTGACTGATTATGTTAGCCAAGAAATTGCTAATTTACTTATAGAAGGTTGTATTTAAGGATTAAACCTTTAACTTTTGCTTGATGTCTCAATTTTTATTCTAGAAACTCATATAAAAAATTGCTCTTATTCATCAATAAATTTAATAATTAAATAATTTAATTTTGTTTTCTCCTAAACCGAAACTATTATATTGCTAGTTAAGTCAGACTAGTGCGGCTACCCGGAAGTTAAAAGTCAATCATTTTTGATCATTTTCTTTGTGGGTTTAATACCCCACCGTCTACACGGTGTTCAAAATTACTTGGGGTGAGAATCCCCATGTAATTTTCCTCCTGTCTCCTGTCTCCTGTCTCCTGTCTCCTGTCTCCTTCTTCAATTGTAATTGTTTTAGGATTTTGTAACTGGTCAGTTATTTTCGCCATCCTGCACTAGGCGAATCTTAAGTAATAATTAGGTAGTTCGTAGAAAAAAAATCTAATCTATAGATATAGAAGGTAAATGATAAATTACTCAGAGATATTAACTGTTAATCATTAAATTATCAATCATTAATTACTTTTTATTTGTATTCAATCATGCAAGTGGCAAATAGCCAAATTAGTTTTTTAAGGCCAACTAAACCTAGACCAGAATTACCTTTATTGATTTTCTTGCCTGCTATGGATGGAACAGGTAAATTGTTGCGATCGCAACAGTCTAGATTATCAACTGCTTTTAATATTCGCTGTCTGAGTATCCCACCCAATGATCTATCGAGCTGGGAACAGTTATTGGAAAAGACAGTAGAGTTAATTGAAATAGAAAGAAAGGCAATACCGGAAAGACCTGTTTACCTATGCGGAGAATCTTTTGGTGGATGTCTAGCACTAAAAGTTGCTTTTACTGCTCCTGAATTATTCAACAAGCTGATTTTAGTCAATTCAGCTTCCTCATTCAGTCAACAACCTTTAGTCAAATATGGCTCATATCTGACTCAATACTTACCAAGCTATTTGTATAGATTATCGGTTACAGGAACTTTACCATTTTTAGCAGCTCTTGGCCGGATAGAAAGGGCAGAACGTCAAGCCTTATTAGAGGCAATGCAGTCAGTTTCTCAACAGACCTCAATCTGGCGATTAGAGTTAATGCGTTCATTCCAGGTAGACAAGAATCAACTAAAAAAGTTAAAAAAATCTGTATTAGTTATTGCTAGTGCAGCCGACAGACTATTGCCTTCAATATCACAAGCTAAGTTTTTAGTCAAGCATTTGCCTGAAGCTAAAATGGTTGTTCTCCCAAATAGCGGTCACGCCTGCTTGCTAGAAACAGACGTGGACTTCTACGAAATTATTCGAGATCGATGGGGCAGCGAGTTAGTTGGAGCAGAGACAGACATAGTATCTACTACATTAAAAATCACCACCACCTAACTTTCTAGTTTAAACTAAGCCACTTTTGAGCATTCAGACGTTGAATCACGCCAAACACTAATAAACCTAGAGTAATTTTACGCTCGTCAATTAAAAAAGGTTCTAGAGTAGCAGGTTTTGCACCATTATCTGCACAAGAAAAAGCTCTAGGGCCTTTAATATCTTTTTTCGGAAAATAAACATTGAACTGACGCTGGCCTTGTTTAAACTTACCCATCACTTGCCAACATTCTTCAGATGAATTGAGGCCAACCATAGGTAATTTCTGTTTAATTAGGTTCAGGTCAAGATCGTCAATACCTTGCTGAGTTAGAGCTTCTTGCAAAGCTGGCAAATAATCTTGCTGCATAAACTCCGCAAAAGGCTTATCTTCCAGAGCAGGAGGCTTTTCTTTTTTCACCTTACCTCCAGCAGGCTTATTTTCAGATTTTTTAGCTTCTTGTTCTTCAGCCATAAATGCTTCCTTAATTAAATTTCTGCATAAGCTCGTTCTACTAAACGACGAGCCAGAGTTTGAACTCCTGTATGTTCATAATAATTGGTACTCACATCTAGGAATGCAGCCAAATAATCCAATTTATCATCACTAAATTCTACAAAACTTTGCAGACTATTGGCCACATTATGGGGAGTAATGCCTCGATCGCTGACAAAATCTCCCATCCAACCAGAAACCGAACCAAAAGCTTCCCCAATAAAGCCTAACTTACTGTCTTTATTATCCCCAGGAATAGCATCTTCCATTTCCCTGAAACCTTCGTTTTCTTCTAGGTCTGAGGGGGATAGTCGTTCGATCCATTCTGAAACTGCTTGTAAAAAGTCTGGCCCAAGGGGAATTAAACCATCAAAACAAACTAAGGCTGCTAAACGCATCAAAGATTCCCCACTATAATCACCCAAAGCTCCTACAAAATCACCAATACTATCTCCAGGAATGCCATTGATGGAGCAAAAACCTAATAACTCAGCCACTACTTTCAGAGACAGATCGATAGTTTGGCCTTTTGCAGGTTTAGGAGTCAGGCTAGTTAACAAACCTCCCATTAGAGGAATTTTGTTACCAACCATATTAGCTAGGGTAGCTACACCTACAGCACGACCTGCTCCACTGACAGTTTGGTAGAGCCACAAAGCTCGTTGATATCCTTGAGCTTTGTCATTGAATAGAATTACAGCGCGATCGCCTATTTGCTGAATTAGGTCTTCGTCGTCTTCCCCTGTGACAGTGCGGATGGTATTTTCAAATCCTACCAAGTTATCCCATTCTCCAGGAACAATAAAATCTAAGGCACGTAAGGATTTAATTGTCAGATTGTCCTCGGGCAGTTCATCTACTAATTCAAAAATTGGCTTACTCATTTGTGTGTGGCTCCTTTGGTTAATTAAAAAGTTAATATTTGGAAGTTATAGCGCTTTCGGTGCAGAATGCTGGCGCAAACGCGCAGGCAACAGGCAATAGGCAATAGGGGGAATAAAAACTGTTTGCGCAAGTATTATTCGATAGGAAATCTGATGAGACTTTTATCTATAGAACCCCTGAGCGTATCTTTGGACGCGGTATGTGCTTTTGGCTTCCGTCCTCAGCCTGAGGAAGTTGTGGAAATTCAGGAACGAGAATGGGAAAAAAGCGGATGAGACCCCGCGTCGCCCAATAGCAAACCTGGTAGCTTCCCTTGCAGGTAGAAAAATACTCTCATCTCCCCATCTCCCCATCTCCCCATCTCCCCATCTCCTTCTCTATTTTTAAATAGATCCGTTTAGGGGTTCTATATTGGTAGTGCCTGCAATTGGTAAATATACCAGCGCGCACTGCTATAACAAAGGAAGACTATATTGTTTAAGTTGGAGGGCAGAATTATATTATGTCCGTTGGTATCGTTTGTGTAAACCCAAGGGTGAATATAAATTTAAGTTTTTTTTGCTCTTAAGCCTTCCTATTTCTTCCCTCTTGCTTCTTGCTTCTTCCTTACCTTCGCTATGCAATACCGATGCTACCGGACATGATATTATTTATTTGAGACTTGATAGACCACTTAGATTAAATTTTTCTAGCCATGCTTCCCGATCGCTGGGAGTAAATGAGGGGTCTTTTGATTGAGCTTTTACCTGGAAACGATTATCTACTAATACCGCAGTTGTAGTTTTACCTTGTTCAACTGCTGGATATCCTCCTATTTTTTTGCTACTATTTTGGAATTTGTCGGCTGCAGCAGGGGAAGCGGAGATGTCATTGATAGACATGACTGCTACTTCTTGACCACCTTTTTTGAGACTTGCTTGAGCAAAACCTTTTTTCTCTTGAGCATAGTTCAGTTTATAGTCGCCACTTGATGATGGGAAGTATTTGTTTAGACTACCGCCAGATACTTGTTGGGCTTGGGAAGGACGTTCTGTTTTGCTTTGTTGTTGGGCCTGGTCGAAACGGCTTGGTTGTTTGGCTCCGCCACAAGCAGATGTTAGTAGTAATAAGCAGATAAATATTGGGGCTAGAGTTTTTGCTAATTTACGGCTATATATCATTAATTTATCTCTCCTTAAATCATAATATTTGAGATTGCTAGTATAATTTTCTCTTAAAATCGTACTATTTGTGTTATTTTTTCTGATGGCCTAAGATAAAAATTGTCCAAAGTTGATCGAATGTTTTCTTTTTCAATTCTAGTGGATCTGGTCAATATTTACAGGACTTACGCAGAGAGTCTATATATAGCGAGAAAGAATACTATTTCCCCCTAAAGATGGTGGTTTAAAAGTCAATTTGCGTAAGTCCTGATTTAACTAAATCTGATGGCTTATTTTGATGTACAGCCTGTCTTTGTATAGATAAATCTGTCTTTGTCTAGATGAAGTTGATTGTTAGTGATTTTTTATCGGCACGAGTACCATCCTTGTGAACTAGGGCGATCGCGTAGATGATTTTTATTTTGATTGACTTGGTACAGCAGATTGCAGGTATATAAGGTACAAATATTAATGATCAAGTCTTTGTAGTGCGGGCATCTTGTCTGCGACTGGTGTACTTCACTAATATGAAACACGCTGTATCAGTTTGAAAGCAGAGGAAAAAATATTTAGGGTTTGCGTATGGAAAGATATGAGTGGTAGGAGTAGGAGTCAACCCACCCCCGCCCCTCCCAGGAGGGGAAAAGCCGAGTTAGGAGAAATGGGGAATGAGCGAGGAGATAGGAGTAAGAATTGTCCCTCAATTTTTCTGTCCTTAGTTTGTCTTTTATGCTAACTTTTTGAGGGTTTTAGACTAAAAAAAGCGCACTTTTTGGGAATCAAAGAAAGCTCAAACCTTTACATTTAAATGGTTTTATGGTTAATCAGCACACCCTATTTATGTGCAAAAAACAGTAATTTTTTTTGTATTTTTTTTGATACAAAATCTACTGTGAAACTTGACAAAATAATTTTTTTTTGTAACTTTTAAGGGTTATGAAATGAGGTAGAAACTAAAATATTTCCTAACTTAGAGATATTGGATAAATATTACAAATAATGACAAAGTTATCGAGTATTGTAAAATAAAAAGATTATACTCAGTAGATGTTATTTTTCTGAATAAAAGCAAGAGCAGTTATAGCCATAAGATTTGAGTTGTGAGATATTGGAAACTTTTAGGGAACAGGGAACACATGGTCTGGGAACAGAGAATGAAGAAGAAAACGTATCATATGAATATAATAATTGCTATATTCTATACTTTTAAGGAACATCTCAATTTTCACAACTGATTCCTGATTGCTATAAATATTAAATAGACAAATATTTTCTGTACCTTGTAGTTGTCAAAAAAACTGTTTTAAGAACAAAAAAATGAGTTCTGACTATCCCTTGATACTAGCAACAGACCTAGATGGAACTTTCTTAGGAGGTTCAGATGAACAACGAGCAGAATTTTATGAATATCTGCAAAAACATCGCCATCGCCTACTATTAGTATTTGTGACTGGGCGAGACGTGGAATTTGTGCAAAGCTTATGTGAAGATTCAAAATTTCCTAATCCTGACTATATTATTGGCGATGTTGGTACAACAATAGTTCACGGTAAAACTCTAGAACCCTTAGAATCAATACAAGGGTGGGTTGAAGAAATCTGGGGAAATGCCAGTGATCGTGTTAAAGAAATGATGGCAAATGAACCAGGAATAGAACTTCAAGAATGTAGTGGTCCACGGCGTGTTTCTTACTATTACGAACCAGAAAAACTCCAAGAAAGCACAGTTCAAAAAGTGTTTGATGCTGGATTTGATTGTATTCTATCTGCTGATGTTTATTTAGACGTAATGCCTAAAGGTGTTTCTAAAGGACCTACACTGATGAAATTCATTGAATTATTAGGATTAAATGCAGACAATATAATTCCAGCAGGAGATTCTCTCAATGACTTATCTTTATTCAAAACCGGACTCAAAAGTGTTGCAGTAGGAAATGCAGAACCGAAACTGGTAAAACATATCGCAACAATGGACAACGTTTATCACAGTCCTTATCCGGGTACCGCAGGCATCTGGGATGGTTTGAAATATTACAGTAAATTATTGGAAGCATAACAAATTGAAATCCTCGCTTGTTATTCTTTATCACCGAGAACCCTATGACGAAGTAATCGAAAATGGTAAAGTTAACTATAAACCGAAGAAAAGTCCCAATGGCATTATTCCCACTCTCAAAAGTTTCTTCAAAAGTTTCAACCAAGGCACATGGATAGCTTGGAAGCAAGTTACAGAAGAACAAAAAGTTGATTTCCAACAACGAGTTACTGTGGAAGAACATGGAAGCAACTATACGGTACAAAGAATCCCATTAATAGAGCAACAAGTGAGAGATTTCTATCACATTACAAGTAAAGAAGCATTTTGGCCGATTCTTCATTCTTTTCCCTGGTATTTCACCTCTGAAACCACAGATTGGGAAAACTTCCAACTAATTAATCGGAAATTTGCCGAAGCTGCTTGTGAAGAAGCTGCCGATGATGCTCTGATTTGGGTGCATGATTACAATCTCTGGTTAGCGCCCAAGTATATCCGAGAAATGAAACCTAATGCCAGGATTGCATTTTTTCATCATACTCCTTTCCCATCTGTAGATATTTTTAATGTATTACCTTGGCGAGGAGAAATTGTTGATAGCTTGCTTTGCTGCGATATTGTGGGTTTCCATATTCCACGGTATGCCGAAAACTTCGTGAATGTAGCTCGGAGTTTGCGAGAAATTGATGTTGTCAAAATTGAACCTGTACCAGAACATATTACCAAAGTAGGTATAGCTTTAGCAGAACCAGAAGTCACTACTCAGATCCGTCACCAAGGTCAGTTAGTCAGAATAGACTCTTTTCCTGTCGGAACTTCTCCAGAATATATCAAGAGCTTAGTAGAAAAACCAGAAACTCAAGCATTGATTGCATCTATTAAAGAAAAGTATCAAGGACGAAAGTTAATTATTGCCGCAGGTCGTATTGACTATGTGAAAGGTCACCGTCAAATGTTGGAAGCTTTTGAACGTTTGTTAGAACGTCGCCCAGATTTGCATGGCAAGGTTAGCTTTATTGTTAGTTGTGTTGCTCCAGCAAAAGGAATGCAAATTTATGACACTACTAAACAAGAAATTGAGCAATTAGTAGGGAAAATAAACGGGCGGTTTACTAGGTTTTCCTCTGATTGGATTCCAGTTTTGTTGTCTACAGAAGCTTTATCTTATCAATCACTTTTAGGTGATTTTGCTGCCTCCGATATCTGTTGGACTACTCCTTTGAGAGACGGTCTGAATTTAGTGGCAAAAGAATATATTGTTACTCGCCAAAATAGAGATGGGATATTAATATTGTCTGAGTTTTTGGGTGCAGCAGTGGAATTGCCAGAAGCTATTTTAACAAATCCTTACTCTGTTAAGTCTATGGATAATGCCATTGAACAAGCATTAGAAATGCCTATGGAAGAACAAAAGCAAAAAATGACAAAAATGTATGAAACTGTTTGGAAATATGATGTGAGATGTTGGGCATATCATATGTTTGAGCTGTTTCAAAATACCACCCATGATGTAGTTTCTGAATAGTAGAAGGTTTCTCTGTAAAGATATAACAATAGTTCATTAATTGATAATTGATAATTGATAATTGATAATTACCTCTGGTTAAAACCGGAATTGAATATAAGGAATATTTTCTTTTTTTTTCCTTAAAATAGTCCGCTTTAAACCAGAATAATTAATAATTATTAATTTGTAAATTTTTCTAAGAGGTCATTTCAGTTATCAGTTATCAGTACTGACCACTAAAGCCGGAGGCTTGAAATACTGAACTGAATATTTCTTTCATACCCTTAAAAGAGGAGGCTTTAGACCTCATTTTTTGGTGTTGCACAATCAGGAATGATGTAATCGGAACATTTGATATTTTTGAATAATTCTTTCCTCAATATATTTACAGTTGAAAATCTACTATCATTCTTTAATGTGCAACCCCCATTTTTTGGTAATAAAAGAGAAAAATTACTGCACCTAATAAAATTTAAGAAGCAAGGAGATAACATCATAATTAATTGAATACTTATAAATAATTATTGCTCTGCTGATTTAAATATCAAAGCATTGACTGATATTGGTTTTAGGCAAATTATGTCTAGAAATTATATGAGCTTTTCAAAAGCGATAGTTAAAAAAGTGAGGATTTTCGGGCAGCTATAGCAGAAAAATTACTATGACTATTATGAATGGCCACTAACTCTGTAATCCCCATTTATTCTACGTTCGCCCCTACTCCCTACTCCCTACTCCCTACAAAGAGCAAAAAGACTTTCCATACGCAAACCCTAATTAGAGGGGAGTCAAAACTCAGAATTCACCAAGTCAGCAAAAAAGAATTTATACCAAATCTGATTACTATAGACCACAATCTTAGGACTCGTTTCATTAATGGATAATGGATAATGGATAATTACCTCTAGTTAAAACCGTTACGGAATTGAATATAAGGAAATATTATTTCTTCTCTTGGTCAATTGGATATGGTTAGGAAACCCATCCATTCCACCCTACGGGAAGCTGGGCTAACGACCGCTTTTTTTTCCCTTTGTAGAGCGACAGCTCGCGGCGCAGCCAAGGGAAGGCTTTTGACCTGAATTATTTAATTAACAATTATTAATTATTAATTATTCGATAAAAATAACTATTACAGTTTTTTTGATGGAAGCTGTATTTCACAATTTATCCCAGATAAAATTTGTACAACTTATTTTTACATGGCTCCTTACTATCAGCATTAACTGACATTTTGACTTGTTATATTAAATCCGTTTAATTCGGTATAAAAAAATGTTCCATCTTCAACCATTACCAAATATTTCTCGAGTTCCCCTACTCCCCTACTCCCCTACCCAGCATCTAATTACACTGATGCTACCGGATTTGATATTACTGTGATTGGAGCCAGGAAAAGTGTTACAAGAAAGTTGAATACTATCCTCAATTTATGGAAGAAAATTTCATTCCAGATTATGTTATGGAAAGTACTGAGTATTCTCAGAATACAGGAGTTACTGCTGAGTTTCTTTAGCTATTTTGGTATAGCAAAATCTTTCATCTTAACTTATGGGTAGAGTGTGAATAGATGAACAGATTAATGGTAATTTTTCTGTAAATTACTATTAACCTACTCTACTAACTTCTATCAAAAATTGAGTAATTAACTAACAGGTAAAAATCATAAATTATGGTAAATAAAATATCTCAAGCTGATAAAAGAAGAGAAATTATTAAAACTTTCGACTCTGCTTATCCAGTATCTAGCGAAAAGGCAACTTTAGCAATTATAGGTGCAGGTGCATGGGGTTCTGCTTTAGCAAAATTGGCTGGTCATAATCAACATGAAATACATTTATGGTCTCGTAGCTTGAATGTCAATTTATCAGAAATACTCCAAGATGTTGATATTATAGTTTCGGCAATTTCTATGAAAGGAGTGAATGAAACGGCAGAAAAAATCAAAAAAATTGGATTATCAGAAAAGGTAATTATTGTGACTGCTACAAAAGGATTAGATCCAGCAACAAGGCGGACTCCTTCTCAGATTTGGGAAACAAATTTTCCTAATAATTCAGTTGTGGTTTTATCTGGTCCTAATTTATCAAAAGAAATTAATGATAAATTACCTGCTGCAACGGTAGTTGCTAGTAAAAATAAGGCAGCAGCAACAACAGTACAAAATATTTTTGCTTCTGGTTTATTTCGGGTTTATAGTAGTCCAGATCCTATTGGTACAGAGTTAGGTGGAACCTTGAAAAATGTTATTGCTATTGCTGCTGGAGTTTGTGATGGTTTGGAACTTGGTACTAATGCTAAATCAGCTTTGTTAACTCGTGCTTTGACAGAAATGATTCGGGTTGGTAATCATTTAGGCGGACAAACTGAAACTTTTTTTGGGTTATCTGGTTTAGGAGATATGTTGGCAACTTGTAGTAGTTCTTTGAGTAGAAATTATCGGGTTGGTTATGGTTTAGCTCAAGGTAAAAGTTTGGAGAAAATTTTAGACGAATTACAAGGTACTGCTGAGGGTGTTAATACTACGAATGTTTTGATCGATCTTGCTTACCGAGAGGAAATTCGCGTACCTATTTCTCATCAGGTTTTTCTTTTATTAAATGGCAAAATTACTCCAGAAGAAGCAGTAGTAGCTCTGATGGAAAGAGATTTGAAAGCTGAATTTTGTGATTGATTCTCAACTGAAAGCTCAAAATATTGTGGATTAGTAATGTGTTTTTTGTTTTAAGTAGTTAATGGTACTTAGACATTTTTTGGTAGGAAAAATGCGTCAAAGTTAGTCTAGACAAGGGAATTACGTCGATGCGTTAAAAATGGCTAGCACCCTTAGTAATTCAGGATTTTACCTTTTTGACGTAAAACCCTATGTCTATCTATATTTGAGCCTATTTTATGGCTTTTTTTTGTGTAAGTCCCATTAAGCAAAATTAATTATATATCTACGGCTCTTGTATAATATAAGTATATTTGTTGTTCTCTGTTATCTACTTTTATCAAATGTCAAATTAATTTTCATGGATACCTGTAGTAGGGAACAGCTCCATCAGGCAATAAGTAACCTTGGGAAAAAATCAAACCGTGTTCGATTTATCATCAGCCTATCTCAAGCACCAACCTTTTCTTTAGCTATGTTTTTATAGCTGCACGAATATTTATGATTGTCAGTAGTAAAACAGCAAGAATTTCAGAAATTCTAATCCTCTAGTCTAAGAAAAATTAGTTTTTCCTGTGATGCTCAGATTTTCTCAAAATTTATAGTAGTCGAAAGAAAGGTTAGGAAAGATCAAAAGCTTAAAACTCAGACAACGCAATATTCTTCCTTCTTCTTCCTTCCTTCTTCTGATCTAAACATAGTAAAACTCAGCCTAAGAGCAAAAACTAGCTAGGCAGTAGAACTAAATATAGGAACAATCTATTGGATATGCAGACTAGGAAATGGCAATACTGCTGATACCATGCTTGTCTATGGCTTCGACAGATTCAGGAGGTGAGGATTCTATCTCCCAATCTGGGAAAACTTTACGGATAACCTGAATATGAGGATCAACCTCAATCCAAAGCCTTGCTCCGCCAGCCTGACTGCGATTTGGCTTGTGAGGTCTGTAGATGATTTTGCAAGGTCCGACTATTTCCGCTTCATGGCATCTATGATTGCGATCGCCTTGTTTAACAGAGATAGCCGGATCACTGGTACCGTTGTCTCGGTTATCATCAATTACCTTTCGCACAATGTGAATAAAGGTATTGCCTGTACGCTTTCCTTTGTTCCAAGTACCTTGTGGACCTCGAAGACCAGGGGTTATTTCAGGCATTCCCCGATTGTTTAGAGGAATTGCCCAAAATCTACCTTTTTTCTTCGCTCCAATAACCCGACTTTGTTTCAAGAGCAGTCTGAGTCTGGCAGTAGAAATATTTAAGAGGAATGCTGCTTCCGTGGTTCCTACTAACATTGGCCTAAACTATTTCGGAATGATTTTTCAAATATACCACGCTAAAGTGTTCTGAAAAATTTTTCAGAATTTATAAGAGTGGTAAATAAGTAGTAAAATTTATTATACCATTTCTGGATAATGTAAGTATAATAAAAATGTTCTATTGAAGCGATCTGGAAGGAATATCCCAAATTTATGCTCCGTTTCTAGTGTTCGGTTTTGAATTTACCGAAAAATTGTGGGTATGCGCCTCCCCTTTTAAGGGAATAAAAAGCGGTCGATCTTCGGAGCTTCCCGTAGGGTGGGAAGGCGTACTTCGGAGCGGCTTTGTCACTCTTCAGGTTTCGGAGCTGGCCAACCATCGACCAAGAGAAAAGAGAATATTCCTGATGTCAAGTCTCCTGATTACAGAGCTACTGATAACTGAGACACCTACCACCTACCACCTCAGAAGTTTACCGGAAAATTGGGGTAGGCGCCTCCCCCTTTTAGGGGGACTTTTTGTTAATTAGGGCTGGCAAGTACTTTATTTGTCTGCGATAATTTGATCGTAGCATTATGGCACTCAAACTTTTCTATGCTCGTCTACGAGATGAAAATGCAAGGCACAGAAAATCATTACAGAAAGCTAGATTCAGCTATTCTTACTGGTAGATTTGTGCGTAACAGCATTATCAGAGCTTGGATAGATTGATCGTAAATAACTATTCCAACAGAAATTGGATAGAGGTTTTTTACCGATAAGCAATCATGATGGTTAGGATTAAAAGAACATCAAGTAATAGATAAATGGAGTATAGAACGCCATTTGATCTAGAGTATTTTGTGCCTATACTTTGATGATTTGGCATCAGCTAACTGGAGGATTACAGAGGTAATGGGGGAATAAACCTTTGAAGACATTTACTGATGCAATGGTACGCTTTTCGTACAGCTATGTCTTTCCGTTTTTTTGATTGGTTAACTAATAACCGTGACGTATTTGCCTCTGACAGAGAGAGTTTGGCCTATATTTGGTCTTAAAAGTTCTGTAAGTCGCAATAGGTATAACTTTTTTTGATAAAAAGTTACTAAATTACCAAGGATTACCAATAATAGTAAAAGCAGCCCAATAATAAGGATGAGATAAATTTTCATTTCCATATTCTGCTAATTCTTGTGGCAATTTTACGCTACTACCAGAACCGTGTAACTCATCTTTTTTCAAGTTTACTTTCCCGTTTAACATTGCTATTTGTGCTTGTCTGAGAGCTTCTGCTTTCAGTGGATTTTTTTGAAAATGTTGATAAAATTCATTCATTAATGCCAAAGTTCCCACATCACTAACATACCAAAGACTTGCCAGTGCAGATTTAACTCCAGCTTGCACAGCTAAACCAGCAAAACCTAATTCTGCTTGTTGGTCTCCCACTGCAGTTTTACAAGCACTTAGTACCAACAATTCTACTTTTGGTTGATGCCATTTCAAATTTCTAATATCGTCTAACTCTAGCTTTTCTTGATTCCAAAACTGAATATAAGAATTACTGGGTTTGCCCGATTTAAACTCAGCATGGGTAGCTAAATGAATAATTCCAAATTTATGTTTTTGTTGTTGGTATTGTAAATTTTTAACTGTAAAATCTTGGTTGATAAATGCTTTGCCTTGAAAAAATTCTTGTGTAATTTGTTTTAATTCTGTTGGTACGGCTGGTAAAGATTGATGGTCGATAAATTCTGATGCCCCCATTCCTAATACTTGCATATTTTTTCTGGAATTATACTCAGTTTCGATCATATTAAAGGCGGGAATTAAAGCAATACTATACTTTTCTATGAGAAATTTTTCTCCATCATGTAGTGCTGATAATGCTAAACTGCGTAAACCTGGTCCTAGACAAAAAAGAATTGTATCTACTTTTTGCTTTTCTAATTCTGGCTCGATAGGAGCTACTATCCACTGATAAATTTGTTGAGCAGGTTTTAGATATGAATTGCTGTGACGTCCTCTGGGATCTGTGATTTCCCCAGCCAATATTTTTGCTGTATTTAATACAGTCTTTTGCTCTAGATCAGTAACACTGTATATAACAGGTATTTGATTGGGAGTAATTAATACTAACTGTATGGTTTTTTTTCTTGGCCATACCCAAACAACCCCAGGGTTTTTATCAGTTTGGATTTTCCATAAATCAAGTTGTTTAGCGATAGTTTCAGCAGTTAATGTAAAGCCAGAGAGATTAACACCAAAATAATTTTCATAAGCTTTTTCCCAAGTTTGTTCGATTCTATTCACAACTTCTTTGACAGCCCGATTTTCTAATAATGTATCCCACTCTGATTCTTGCAGAGCAAATGCTGGTTGTTTTTGTAGAAGAATATTTAATGTGATACTACTGATGCAGACTAATATAAATAGAAAGAATAAAATCTGATTTTTTTTCCATCTTTTGTTAAACATAATTTGGCTCCAAGATTTTTATTTCCAACTCTATTAACTATGATTGAGGCAAAAATTATGTAAGCATTTCCTACGGAATACTACGCAAACAGCAATTAGTAATAAATAATTACTTCTCAGGTTTGGTAAGGTGACCCATGGCAGTAACTTTTCTATTAAACTAATTTTAAAGGTTGCTTTTACCTTCCCCAAAATTAATTGCTGATAGCTAATAGCTGACAGCTGAACATTTACAAAATTATAGATGGGTTAAATACAGCAATTAATCTTCACCTATCAATAGTCAGTTTTTCTTGTTTTCGTGATTTTTACTTCTTTTCAAGGCTGATTAATAGACCTAAATTACCCGCAAACTACAGTATGAGAAGATGAATTTGCTTACTTAATCTCGGTACAATGGTCTACACTGTGGAGAATAAGAACTTTTATACAGACTAATCTAAAATCAAAAACAGATATGACACCTCCAGAAACTAGCACTCCTCCAGAGAGTTCAGATAATCATAATTTAGCACCTGTAAGCTTGAAAGAGCCTGAAGTTAAGCCAAATAATACAGCTCGAGTAGGCGATTGTCAAGATTTAGAAGAAGATGATTATCTCGATCGAGCTCCTGATGATGTGGAAATGTCTATATTTGACCATCTGGAAGAATTACGGATGCGAATATTTTATTCTCTAATAGCAGGAGTAGTAGGTATTATCGGTTGCTTCATTGTAGTTAAACCTATTGTCCAATTTTTAGAAGTTCCTGCTCGTGGAGTAAAGTTTCTCCAACTGGCTCCAGGAGAATATTTTTTTGTAACTATTAAAGTAGCTGCTTATAGTGGTTTTCTTTTGGCAAGTCCCTTTATACTTTATCAAATAGTTAAGTTTGTTCTACCAGGTTTAACTATTAGAGAAAGAAGATTTCTCGGACCCATTTTCTTAGGATCTACAGTTTTATTTGGATTGGGATTAGTATTTGCTTATTTTGCAATTGTACCAGCAGCTTTGAAGTTTTTTATTAGTTACGGATCGGAAGTAGTAGAACAAGCTTGGTCAATTGAACAATATTTTGAATTTGTATTACTATTAATGTTTAGTACGGCATTAGCATTTCAAATTCCTATCCTGCAATTTTTGTTAGGTATTTCAGGAATTGTTTCTTCTCGACAAATGTTTTCTGGCTGGAGATATGTATTGTTAGGTGCAGCAGTTTTAGGAGCAGTTTTAACTCCTTCAACTGACCCTTTAACTCAAAGTTTATTAGGTGGAGCAGTAGTGGCTCTTTATCTAGGAGGTAGTTTTGTTGTCAAGTTAATTGGCAAATAAAAAATACTGTCTTTACTAAACTATTAATAATTGTCGCACTAGCAGTAAAAATTAATAATTTTTGCTCTGGGATTTCTACAATAATTGTTAGATATTGTGGGAATAGTCAGTTCTCAACAAATGCTCTCTAGTGTTAGGGTCTGGATTATCAGGAGCTGTTTTAACCTTTTCAACTCACCCTTTGACTCAAAATTTAGCAGTAGTTTTTCTTGACTTAGGTGGTAGTTTTGCCATAAAGTAGATTAGGCTATAAAGAATATTTAGTCTATTTATCAGTAGTTCAGTTATTAGTCAAAAATATTAGAAAAATGTCTATAAAACTACAAAACCCTAATCAAACATTACCCTCATTTAAACCTTTACACAATCAATTTGGAAAAGAGCTATCTTTCGGAGCAGAAGTAGTTGGAATTGACCTGTCAAAATCTCTATCATCTCAACAGTGGGAAACCCTAATGACAGGATTTGAAAAACATTCATTACTATTGTTTAAAAATCAGCAGTTAACTCCAGAGATGCAACTTAATTTTCTTACCAGCTTTCCCCATGATATTCAGGCAGTTAAGGAAGGAAGAAATATTGCCCCATTCTATAAAAAATTGCCTGGTTATCCTCCCTTACTTTCTCTTCATGGATACGGTTCATTTACTCACTATGGACACGAATTTACACTTCCTGCTGGTGAGGTATTTAAATATTCTCATGTTTGGCATACTGACTTTAACAGTATATCTGATACCCCACCAGTGGTGAGTGCTATGTATGCAGTAGTTGTACCCAAAAAAGGAGGTGAAACACTTTTTTGTAGTTCTATAAAAGCTTATGAACTTCTAATACCAGAACTGCAAAAACAAGCTCTAGAAATGAAAGTTTGTTATTGCCCTACCATGAACTTTAAAGTTGAACCTCAAGGTCGGCGTCGAATAGATGATGTTGAAGCTTCTATGAAAAATTTTAATCCTCCTGAAGTTGGTAGAATACAGCCAGTAGTAATCCAAACAAAAAAAGGCAAGAATGCTTTGTTTTTAAGTGTACATTCTGCTGGAAAAATTGAAGGAATGGAAGCCAAACCAAGTCAGGAATTAATAGAGAAGTTTTTAACTCCAGGTACTCAACCAGAACATATTTTTTCTCTCAAATGGGAAGTGGGAGATTTTGCTATCTGGAATAACCGAGAAATACTTCATACTGGAACACCTTGGCATGTCTACGAAAATGAACAAAGGTTAATGCACATCTTTTTTCTTGATAGTACAGAAAAAGTTACTCCAGCTTCTTAACTCTACTGAAATAATAGTTTGCTGAAAAAGTATTTTGGTGAGGGTAGGAGTTAAGATAAATCTTGAGTATTTTAACTCTTAGGAATGAAAATGTAGCACTTTTTTCGCCTAAAAAAGGCTCAAAAATTTACAGCAGATTCCAAGTATATGAAGTATGGGTATTAACAATTAAATTTTTGTAGTGCGGGTATTTTGCCCGCGATAACTTTACCTCACCAAGTTGGAATCCGCTGTATCTGTAAATACTTTTATCGTTAATCAGTAAGCCCTAAAATAGTGATAAAAATAAACTGGTTATTTTGCACGGGTATTTAGAGAATATTCTGACAAAAAAATAATATCTCAAGCCTCCCTTTTAAGGGTATGAAAAAAATAAACTTTTGTATTTCAAGCCTCTAGCTTCAACGGTCGGTACTGATAACTGATAACAATTTATATCCCAAATAAAGTATAAATTCGATTTCTAATCCAAATCATTGCTGTTTCTTGGGAATTTTCTTGCTTATCCAGTAATCCTAAATTTTTTAAAGTCTCTAAACGTCGGGATAATTCTTCAGAAATTTTGTCTGCGAGTCTTTGGTGTTTTGCCAAAAGATTGTGTAAATTGTCTCGGTCTACTACAAATAAAATTGTATCTTCTGTGGCACGAAGACTCGCTGTACGAGTAATCCCTAATATTAGTGACATTTCTCCAATAAATTCTCCTGCATATCTAGTCGTAATATACTTATTTGCTTTTTCTGAAAAGACTTCTACTGACCCCGAAAGTATTATATAAAATGAGTCTCCTGACTCTCCTTCTAGACAGATTATTTCACCACGAGGCACAATTTTTCTATATCCATTTTCAATGACATCTCGTATTTCAATGTTATTACAGTTCTTAAAATAACTAATCTGTCGTAATAAATCTCGTAAATTCCATTTTGAGAAATTTTGTTTAGTTTTTACTTGATTTTTGATTAAGGAATTTGAAAAGTTTTTTTGATTTTTTCCAACGGTTGTTAACTCTGCTTTTTGATGTGTTGGAATTAAATCATTAATCTGGCGAATATGTAAATCTCTTTGGGGAAAAGGAATAGAAATATTCCGAGAGCGTAATTCTGAATCTATTGAAAAATTTAAAGAACTTTTGATTGGATCTGTAAGAGGAGGATATTTAATCCAGACTAATAGTTCAAAATTTAAGGCGCTATCTCCAAACCCTTTAAACCAAACTTTAGGCGAAGGATTTGATAAAACTCTTTTTTCCTTTCTAGCTGCATCTAAAAGTGCTTCTGTTACTAAAATTGTATCGCTACCATAGGCAACACCAATAGGAATACGTAGGCGAGAAGTCGAATCTTTATGACTCCAGTTAATAATATTTTGTTCTACTAGAAAATTATTAGGAACAATCACAAAAATACCATCAATAGTTCGGATTATAGTTGAACGAATTGAGGTTTTTTCTACTACTCCTGATAAATCATCAACTTTGATAAAATCTCCGACTTTAATTGGTTGAGCAATCAAAATTGTTAAACCACTAACAAAATTACTAATAATATTTTTCAAACCAATACCAATGCCAATACTTAAAGCACCAGCAATTACAGTAATTGAGGTTAAGTCAATGCCTGCATTATGAAG